>CAYUYX010000014.1:0-833 GCA_964449495.1 uncultured Candidatus Bathyarchaeia archaeon | reverse complement strand
GTCGAGGAGAAGTTCGTGGCCGAGCCGAGGGAGGAGGCTAAGGCCATCTACGGCTACGACGACCCGAGGCACCCCGGCGTCATCAAGGTCCTCAGGCGCTCGAGCCGCCTCCTCGCAGGGCCTATCTGGCTCCTGAGCAGGCCGGAGCTCCCCTTCGCAGACCTCTGCCGGACGCCAGCAGACCTCAGGGAGGAGTTCAGGGCCCGTGGGTGGCGCACCATCGTGGGCTTCCAGACCAGGAACCCGCCCCACAGGGCGCACGAGCACCTCCAGCGCATAGCCCTCGAGCTCTTCGACGGCTTGCTCATCCACCCCGTGCTGGGGGAGAAGAAGCCGGGCGATTTCACGAACGAGGCCATAATAGAGGCGTACAGGTGGCTCATAGAGAACGTCTACCCGAGGGGCCGTGTCGTCCTCTCCGGCCTGGCCACCTGGATGCGCTTCGCCGGGCCGAGGGAGGCCGTCTTCCACGCCCTCGTACGGAAGAACTACGGCTGCACGCACTTCATAGTCGGGCGCCTCCACGCAAGCCCGAGCGGCTGGTACGGCGATTACGACGCCCATGATTACGTCAGGCGCTTTAGCACGGAGGAGCTGGGCATAGAGGTGCTGCTCCTGAGGGGGCCCTTCTACTGCCGTGCGTGCGGGATGGTGGCCACGGACAGCACCTGCGGACACGACGAGCGCCACAGGGTGAAGATAAGCATGACGACCGTGAGGGAGATGCTCAGGAAGGGCCTTGAGCCACCGCCCGAGCTCATAAGGCCGGAGATAGCGAGGATAGTCGCCAAGTACGGCTTCGTTTAAGGGGAGAGCACCGGATGGACGAGCTC
>CAYUYX010000013.1:6624-12654 GCA_964449495.1 uncultured Candidatus Bathyarchaeia archaeon | reverse complement strand
CCCGGGGGGCCCGTGAGGGCCACGCTGACCATCGAGAACGTGGGCAACGCCCCCGCCGAGAACATCACGATAGGCGGCATCGTCTCGTCCTTCTGGAGGGGCTGGGAAGCGTATGGCGGCGGGGTCAGCGATTACGGGGAGATTGGCTATGTGGAGCGCATAGGGCCGGGCGAGGAAGTGCGACTTAACCTCACGGTCCCGGAGGAAGAGCTGAGGCCTCCGTGGGAAGAGCCCTTCGGCCCCGTCTTCGGCCTCGTGGATGTGGACCTCCGCATCACGCCCGAGGGCGGGGGAGGGGTGTGGTCGAACACCGCCAAGGCCATCGTGATGGCTAAGGCGGAGGACGTGTGGCAGCTCGGCTTCCCGTACGTAATCGTCGAGAAATCGGCCTCGAAGACGCACGTCAAGCGGGGCGAGGTCTTCACCATAACGCTGCACGTATCCAACGTCGGGACGGCCACGGCCTACGACATCCTCATCGTCGAGAAGCTCCCGCACGGGCTCACGTACGTGGGTAACGCCCGCTCCCACCCCGCCAAGATGTTCACGGCTACGGCCAACGCAACCCACGTGGTGATTTACGTGAGCTCCCTTGCCCCGGGGGAGGCGGTCGACATATCGTTTGATGTCGTAGCCGACGAGCCCGGGACGTACGTGCTCGGTTCATCGCCATACCGGTGCGAGAGCTCCCTCGGCAGCCTCGGGGGCCTCTCAGACATGCTCGTGGTTGTTGTGGAGGAGCCTGGCACCGGCACGACGGCGGGGGCCCTCATAACGCCCGTGGCCCTCGGGCTCGCCTCCATCGCCGCTACCCTTGCGATAGGCATCTACCTGACCAGGAGGAGGGAGGGCTAAGCCCGGAGAAGGCCCGACCTCCCTTTTTCTCTCGCCTTTCTCCCCGATGTCGAGCCAGCGGTTAAGGCTTTTAAGGCCCCCTTGGGCCTGAGGGCGAAAGCCATGCAGGTCGAGGTGCTCGAGCTAACGCCAGAGACCCTGAGGCTGCTCGTCCGGGGGGCCGATACGGCCTTCGTGAACGCCCTCAGGCGCATAATGATAGCCGAGGTGCCGTGCATGGCCATAGAGGAGGTGGGCATCGTGGAGAACAGCTCCGTCCTCAACGACGAGTTCCTCGCCCACAGGATAGGCCTCATACCGCTCAAGATGGACCCGAGGATAATCGAGGAGGAGCCGGAAAAGGTCGTCCGCTTCGAACTCTCGGCCGAGGCCAAGGACAGGACCATAACGGTCTACTCGGGCGACCTGAAATCCGATGACCCGAGCGTCGTGCCGCTCCACCCCAACATGCCCATCGTGAAGCTGGCCCCCGGGCAGCGCATCTACCTGATAGCGACGGCGAGGCTCGGGACAGGCGCCCAGCACGCCAGGTGGCAGCCCGTTTCTGCGGCCACCCACAAGTACCTGCCCGTGATAAGGATTGAGACGGCGAGGTGCACGGCCTGCGGGAGATGCGCCGAGGTATGCCCGAAGGGCGTCCTCGAGAAGAGGGATGCCACCATGAAGGTGAAGGCCATCCTGGCCTGCACCATGTGCCGTGATTGCGTGGACGCCTGCCCCCTCAGCCCCCCGGCCATAGACGTGAGCTGGGAGGAGGGGTCCTTCGTCATGTACGTGGAGTCCACGGGCGTCCTCCCGCCAGAGGTCATCCTGAAGGAGGCCACGAGGGTGCTGGCCAAGAAGCTCGATTCCTTCAGGAGGGCCGTCGAGGAGGCGCTTGGCCATGAGGCGTGAGATACAGAACCCCCAGCTCGTAGAGCTCATCCGCTTCCTCAGGCGGAAGGCGAACGAGGTGGGCGCCCGCATATGGCGTGATGTGGCCGAGCGCCTCGAGAAGCCGAGGAGCCGTAGGGCGGAGGTGAACGTGAGCCGCATAAACCGCTACACGGGGCCGGGCGATGTGGTGGTCGTGCCTGGGAAGGTGCTCGGCGCCGGCTCCATAGACCACCCCGTGTGCGTGGCGGCCTTCGCCTTCTCGGCTAACGCGAGGAGGAAGATAGAGGCGGCGGGAGGGGAATGCATATCTATAAGGGAGCTCGTGGAGCGGAACCCGAGGGGCTCTGGCGTGAGGATAATGGGGTGATGGCCGTGGGCGCCGGGGAAACCAGCTCGGGCTTCGAGGGCTGGACGGTCATAGATGCCACGGGCCTCATACTCGGCAGGATGGCGAGCGTAGTGGCGAAGCGCCTCCTCATGGGCGAGCGGATAGCCATAATCAACGCTGAGAAAGCCGTTATCTCGGGCCGGAGGAAGATGGTCGTCAGGCGCTACAAGGAGAGGCTCCAGATAGGCCATTACAGGAAGGGGCCCTATTGGCCGAGGAGGCCGGACAGGATAGTGTGGCGCACGATAAGGGGCATGTTGCCCAGGTACAAGGAGAAGGGCAAGCAGGCCCTGAAGCGCCTCAGGGTCTTCATAGGCGTGCCGGAGGGGCTCGAGGGGGTGGAGGCGGAGACCATACCCGAGGCCTCGGCCTCTAAGCTCAGGTGCCCCTACACAACCGTGGGCGAACTCGCCAGGGAGATAGGCTGGAACCCACCGCAGTAGGGGATGCTCCTCCCGTGATAGGGGGAGCGCCTATAAGTAGGCCTGTCCCGTGGCCTTTAGCCGGAGCGGGTCGGGTGGAGGGCGTAGGCATGCCGGCCAGGAGGCGCAGGGTCGTGCTTGCGAGCGGGAAGAGGAAGACGGCCATAGCGAGAGCCGTGATAAGGCCCGGCAAGGGGCGTATCAGGGTGAACGGCGTGCCGATAGAGATTTGGATGCCGGAGTCCGCCAGGTGGAAGATGATGGAGCCCCTCCTCCTCGTCGGGAAGGAGGTCTGGGGCCAGGTGGACATAGACATCACCGTCCGGGGAGGGGGCTTCATGGGCCAGGCCGAGGCCGTCCGGATGGCCATAGCCCGTGGCCTCTACCTGTGGACGGGCGACGAGCGCATAAGGGGGCTCTTCATAGAGTCGATAGGACCATGCTCGCCGGCGACCCGAGGCGCAAGGAGCCCAAGAAGTACGGAGGACGAGGAGCGAGAGCCCGTTTCCAGACGAGCTACAGGTGATGGGCTCCTGCCCGTGGCGGGGAAGGCCTCGGGGGCCCTGTTCTCCTCGCTCCTCATCCTATTGGTCCTCTTCCTGCCCCCTGCCCGAGGCCCGGCGAGGGGCATATCCAACTTCCTCGTCTACTATGGCCAGGATAGGGCAAGCGATTTAGCGAGGCTCGATTTGGCCATCCTCTGGGTCAGGGGGAGCTACTTTTCGATATTCAGCGTCCCCCCAGAATATGGACACTCCTGTCCCTACTGCGAGGGCTGCTAAAAGCAGTATCATGACCAGGCCGGCGTGCGGTCTTGAAGCCATTTTATACACCTCCATCACCAAAAAACGTCCTCCATCCTAATCTCCAGCTCGAGGAGCTGATCGAGCATGAACTCTCGCCATGCCCTTAGATCATTATTAGCGAGCGTTTCTATGGTGAAGAGAGGATTGGACCACTGTAAGTAATCTTCGAACTCCACGGCGTAAAGTCTACCGTGGCCAAACTGCTCGTATGAAGGAGGTATGTGGGGCGTCACGATCTTGTAAAGCCATATAGTCCACCAACCAAGCAGGTTCGTAGTTCCGTATGTGCGGATCAGGTATTTTCTCACGTCCTCCGCTCGTGTGAGCACGCCGTAGGGCGAGACCACGTTCGGCACCAACGTGTTCTCTATGGCCTTGAGCGTAGGCACAGGCTTGAAGCCCGGGAGGATTACCACGGGCCTCACATTAGCCCAAATCAGGGCCTCTTGTCTCCGCCCAGAATACGCCCAGGGGGAGAGCTCTCCCTCCGAGAACTTTACGCACCGGTAATAACGTGGGGGCAGCTCCTCTATGCTCAACACGTTGGCTATGTATTGGAGGCCTAACTCCATGTTTTCCATGAGCCAGAAGCCGTCCACCAATAGGCCGTCCACGTTCACGGGCCTGGTTGGGTCAGGGTCTTTAATCCATACCAGTGGATAACCACCGCTGGCCTTGAGAAACGTCTCCGTCCAGTTAACTATTATGTGGCTTACGTTAGAGCAGCCCACGTAAGCGAAAGTTAGGTTGGTCAGCCACTCCATGTAATAATCGCTCAGATCAGGATCTGGCTCATAAGGGGCTTCGAAGTCCGGGGTCCAGGGCTGGATAGGGGAAGTTCCCCCCAGCAATCGAATAATGGGATTGGCTATAAGCTGTGGACATAATGCAAATGAGAGGAGGAAGGCCCCTGCGAGGAGGCCAAGAACTCCAGCAAGCCTGAACTTGGTGCGCCCATTTATCTCCATCGGTCCTCCCCCAACGGAGGGGGACCACTACTACCTTATTTTTTTCGGTAAGAGGCTCTATTTGAGGTATCGAGTGATGAGGTCGATAGAGCTTGAGAAGCGCTATACTTCTCCCATTATAAACCACACCGATAACTTAATGGAACTCAGGTAAGAGACCTGGCGAGGAGAACCAACGGGGTGCTTCAGCGCTAAATCGGTCAGGCGGCTATAAGGGGCATTATTCGGGATACGTGAGTAGGGGTTTAATGTTTTAAGCTCCCACATGAAGCCCCCCGGGGTGCTGGCATGTCGGAGGGGCCGAGCCCCGAGGTGCGCATAGAGCCCGTCAGGGAGCTCGTGATAAAGGAGGTGCTCTTCTTCGGCTCGGTGGACGAGCTTGCCAAGTTTGCGAACATCGCCGCCGGAGGGCGCCCGACGGGGATATACTGGGCCGAGGGCGTGGCCTTCCTGTATTACCCGCTCCCCCTGAACACCCGCTTGACGGCCAAGGAGCTCATAAGGGAGGGGCGTCTCTACTGGGCCCTCGCGTGCTTCGCCCTCATGCCGGAGTACCAGCGCGTCGTGGAGACGAGGGAGAAGCTCATGGTGCCCGTGATAGATGTGTCCTCCTCATCGCTCTTCAGGGCCGCTGCCAGGAGGCTTGGGGAACTGGCCCAGGACCTCACCAGGGCTCGCGATAAGCCCAGGCGATGAGGCTCAGGATGAATATAGCGGCCCCGGCGAGGCCGACGAGGAACCAATCGGACGTCAGGATGGCCCATGCTTTCGCCAGGAGGTCCGGCAGGAGGGGTAGGTACGGCTCCACGAGCCTGTAGAGGAGGACGAACACCGCGAAACCGAGGGCCCCGACGGCCGTGAACAGCAGCAACCTCTTCATGTCCCACGCGCCCAAACGCCCCGCCTGAGTTTAACCTAACTGACTCGGGCGTTGAAAAAGCGGGCTCCCGTCGCCGTGTCCGTCTTAATCGTCCTTGTTTCCTCCAAACGCCCATTCCCCCGAGCCGGGTATATCTGGGGCTGGGAGGGGCCGATATCTCGCCGAGGCATGTCCATCGCATTTAGCCTTATCCTCAGGCTCCGGCGTACTTTCACTCACCCCCCAGGGTGAGTAGGAGATGGCTGGCTCGTTTGCGGGAATGTGGGGGAAACAGGACATCGGCAGGGGCCCCCGGCTGCGTGATAAGCTGAGGATGTTGGTGAGGGGCGGCCGGGTGAGGGAGAAGCTCGTGAAGGCGAGGAGGAGGTTTGAGAAAGATGCCCGCTACCTCGAGATAGAGCTCAGCAAGTTCAGGGCCATGGAGAAGGACCTCATGGCGAGGCTAAGGAGGACGGTCGAGGAGGGGGATAAGGTGATGGCCAACGTCCTCTCCAACGAGGTCGCCAACCTCAGGAAGGTTATAGGCACCGTGGATAAGATAAGGGCGGCCTTCAGGCAGATAGCCCTCAGGCTCGGCTTGATAGTCGATTTCGGCGATGCCGTCAGCGAGTTCGAGCAGCTGGCGAAGCTGATAAGGATGTCTGCCCCGTTGGTGGCGAAGGTGGCGCCTCAGTTCCTCGATGACGTGAGGGAGGTAAACGATGTGCTCGACGAAATCATGAGGGAGACGGAGATGGATGCGGACGATATCGTGCCCGTCCAGCCCGTGAGCGAGGACGCCCAGAAGGTCCTCGAGGCCGTCGAGCTCGCCGTCAAACACGACGAGGAACTCGGC
>CAYUYX010000013.1:0-6614 GCA_964449495.1 uncultured Candidatus Bathyarchaeia archaeon | reverse complement strand
CGGCCTCCCCGAGGGGCCGTCCGGCGGCATGGCAGCCCGGGCCAGGAGGGTGGGAGGTGGGTTCTGATGGTGCCGGCCGAGCCCTCCGAGCTGATAGGCAAGATGGTGAGGGACGAGTGGGGAAGGCAGGTGGGCATGGTCGTGTCCGTCCTCATGGACGATAGGGGGGAGGCCAGCTGGCTTCTCGTCCGCATGGGGGATGGGGAGTTCCGGCGCTACAAGCTCTCCAGCATATCGGTTAGCGGCTCGGATGTCGTGCTCCTCTCCGGCATAAAGAGGAGGGTGGACGCGCTCTGCCGTAGAGAGGCCCTCCTCAAGTGCGAGAAGCTCCTCCTATCCGACCTGAAGGATGGGAACCTGAGCTCCGACATGTTGAACGAGATAGGGAGAGAGGTCAGGAGGGCCCTCGGCTTCGTGGAGGGGGAGGCGAAGTACCTGCTCAGGAAGGTCGAGCACCTCATCCGGAAGTGCACGGACCAGATAAGGGACATCAACAGGGGGATAGCCTGCCTCAGGGTAGAGCGCGACCTCGGGAAGGTGCCCGACGAGGTGTTCTCCGTCTCCATGAGCATGCTCCTTTCCGGCCTGAAGAGCCTCGTGTCCGAGCGGGACGACCTGATAGAGGCGAGGAGAAAGCTCCTCGAGCTCCTCGAACTCCTCGGCGAGAGGCCCTCGGGGGAGCTGAGGGCGGAGGTGGAGACAGGGGAGGAGGCGCCGGTCAAGGAGGCCGAGGACAGCCCGATTGACGTGGAGGTCGAGGAGGGGTCCGAGGTTGCTCTCCAGGCGTAAGCTCAACAAGCTGATGGAGTACGTGAACCGGCTCGTCTTCGTGCTAAGCGACCAGGAGACGAAGCTCAGGCACGCGATAAGGAAGATGCGTGAGGAGGAGATGTACTACCTCGGCCTCTGCAAGGAGGCCGTGTTGAAGAAGGAGAAGCTCAAGATGAAGATGTACGCCTGCCACGTGGCGAGCATCCGCTGGGCCATCATGCTCATGAAGAGGGTCGAGGCCAGGGTAACGGGCCTCAAGATACGCCTCTCTACCTGCCAGCGCATCGTGAAGACGTGGTTGGTGATAGGGCCGGATATGGAGAAGGTCAGGGAGGAGGCAGGCCCTCTTCTGGAGATAATGCCGTGGCTGAAGAGGTCCGTGGAGACGCTCTGCTACGAGATAGACGCCTTCCTCGAGGCCACGCAGTTCGAGGCCATGGATATGCCAGAGGAGCCCCCGATAGGACGGGACATGCCCGTCAAGATACTCGAGGAGGTCATGAAGGAGATAGAGGATAAGCTCGAGGAAGCCCTCCCGAGCCCGCCGGAGGAGCCCGCCCCCCAGGTGGCAGGGGAGAACGAGCCCGTACTCGTGGCCATCGAGGAGAGCTCGCCCGAGCCATCACGGGATATCGAGGAGCTCGCCCGCAACCTCATGGACTACATCGTGCGGAACGGGCGGAGGCTCAACCTCCGGAGGTGCGCAGCGGAGCTCGGCGCCTCTGAGGAGGATATCCGGGATGCCCTGAAATGGCTCTGCGAGAAGGGGATGATAAAGATAAGGGGACCTGGTTATGGCGTACGTGAGGGACCTTAAGAGGGTGGCCTCCTCCTACGCCTCGAAGGCCGTCGAGTTCGACAGGAAGGGGATGGTAGAGGAAGCCATAAGGATGTACGGGAAGGCCATAGAGGTCCTCGGCAAGCTCCTCACGCTCGACCCAGGCCTCGACTTCAATAAGGATGTTTACAGGCGCAAGATAGCCGCCTACAAGAAGCGGATAGAGGAACTCAAGAACATGAGGGCGATACCCCGCCTCGAGGTAGAGCTCGAGGCAGATGAGCCCGTAGAGCCCACCCGTATAGGGCTGGGGCCGAGCAAGCCAGGAGAAGAGGGCGAGACGAAGAGGCGGGAGAGGCCCCCGATAAGCTGGGACGATATAGTGGGCCTGGAAGAGGCCAAGAGGGCCATAAAGGAGGCCATAATCTACCCAATCATGAGGCCAGACCTCTTCCCCCTCGGTTGGCCGAGGGGGATACTCCTCTTCGGCCCCCCGGGCTGCGGGAAGACCCTCCTCGCAAGCGCCGTCGCCTACGAGGTAGATGCGGAGTTCATAGAGGTATCCGGGGCCGATATAATGAGCAAGTGGCTCGGGGAGGCGGAGAAGAACGTGGCAAAGCTCTTCGCAAGAGCCCGCGAGGTGGCCAGCTCGGGTCGCCCAGCCATAATATTCATAGACGAGGTGGACTCCCTGTTCGGCACCTTCAACAACGAGGTAGGAGGCGAGATAAGAGTACGAAATCAGTTCCTCCGGGAAATGGACGGGATACTCGATAAGACCAGGAGGATGCAGGTCTACGTGATAGGGGCGACGAACAAGCCGTGGGCCATAGACCCGCCGTTCATAAGGCGTTTCCAGAAGCGCATCCTCGTTCCTCCCCCGGACTTCGAGGCGAGGATAGGCCTCTTCAAGCTCTACACCCGTGATATGAAGCTCGCCAGCGACGTGGATTTCGAGGAGCTCGCCCACCTCACGAGGGGCTACACCGGCAACGACATCAAGGACATCTGCATGGATGCCTATTACTCCGCCATAAGGGACCTCTTCGAGACGGGCGAGGCCCTCAGGCCGGGGAGCAAGCCGAGGCCCGTTGCCAGGGACGATTTCATAAGGGCCATAAGGGCGAGGAGGCCGAGCATCACGCCCAGCATGGTGAGGCTCTACTACGATTGGTACGAGAAGTTCAGGGCCCTCTGAGCGCTTAAGCAGGCTGATACGGGGCCTTCTGCCTGGTGAGGAAGAACGCTATTCCTATCAGGCAGACCGCCGTCGTTACGCATACGGATATGATGAGCACGTAGGCCATCGTCATATCCGGTTCCTCCGTGCTCGCCCCCGCCATGAGCTTAAGCTCCTCTTCCTCGTAGATGTATATGTCGTTCTCTATGATGAAGGCCCGCGCTGCCCTCGTCTCCCCCACGTAATCGCTCTCCCTTATGTTCATAGCCAATATGGTGTATTGGTGCCAGAAGGCCGCTTCCCTGATGGCGTTCAGGGGGTCTACCTCGACGCCCGCGGTCGTGAGGTCCACCGGGAGCCAGCCCCAGGGCGGGACGTACGCGGTCGCCCAGCCGTGCCATCCCACCCGCCTCACCTCCACGAAGACATGGTTCTCCCACAGGGACTGAGAGCTGTAGAGGGCCCAGGGGAGGTATATACAGCCAATCTGGAGGTAAGCCGGGATGCCGATGATGCGGCAGAGCGTTATAAAGAGGTTGGCCTGGTCATCGCAATCCCCGAGGCCGCCCTTGTACGTCTCGTTGGGGTAGAGGGGGACCTCGAAGCTCTGGTACTCCACGTTCTCGTTTATCCACTCCACGAAGGAGGCGATTATCTCGAGGACGTTCGTCTTCCCGCTCGAGAGGTTCAGGGCCAGCTCCCTGAGCTCCTCGTCCTCCGTGAACCAACAGGGCCCCGGACCTGTGAACTCCTCCTTGAGCTCCTCCGGTATATCGGATAGGGAGCCCGAGGCCCCCGTGCTTATGCTCGGGGGCTCCCTGGGCAGGGAGGTTATCTCGTACCGTGCGGAGATGTTCAGGGCCTCCCCGGGCTCGAGCTCCGTATCCGGCACGGCGAGGATGGCCCACTCGTTCCCGTCCTCGTCCTCGAGCACGTAGTTTACTGGCCAATTGGTCCACACGAGCTCTACCGATTGCCAGGGCGTCTTGAGGAAGAGGCCCACCGCCACATCGAACTCCGACAGGCTCCACGCCTCGTCCCCGTGGTTCTCGTACACCACCGTGATGCTGTAGATGAGGTGGATGGCCTCGTCCTCCCCAGCGGCCGGCGAGCGGGGGCTCGGGATAGCCGGGAGGAGGAGCGTGGATAGGAGCATGAGAACGACCGGCACGAGGGGGCGGAGGTACGGCGCTTTGACCCCCTCCCTGCCTCACTTGAGCGGGATGTACATGGACGACCTGGAGGCCCCTATGCCGGGCGCCCCGTGCTTCACGGGCTTGCACGTTATGGCGAACTCGCCGAGGTAGTGGCCTATCATCTCCGGCTTTATCTCCACGGGCACGAACTCCTTCCCGTTGTAGACGTGGATGGTGAGCCCCACCATCTCGGGCAGGATTATCATGTCCCTCACGTGCGTCTTTATCACGACCTTCTTCCCCTCCCTAATGGCCGCCCTGGCCCTCCTGACCTTCTCAAGCAGTATGCGTTGGGCGTCCGTGAGGCCCCGGAGCAGGCTACGCCTCTGCCTGGCCGGGAGGAGCTTTATGAACTCGTCCATGGGCATCTTCTGGAGCTCCTCGAGCGTGTACCCCTTATACGTGAACTCCTTTGGCATGGCTACCTCGTTAGGCATGGCGGGGCTTCCCCTTAATAACCTTTTAGGGCCGGGGGCCCAAGAGGAGGTAGTGCTCCGTCTCGAGGACGGGCTCGAAGTGCTCTAATAGCTCGGCCCTCCATCCGGGGTCGTGGTAGTAGCGGTATATGTAGAACTTCCCCCCGTAGAGCTCGTTCAACGCCAACAGCAGAGGGTCATCCGGCCTCATCCGCTCTATTAAGACGAAGTCCACGTGGGACCAGGGCTCCTCCATGGCCTCCAAGAAGCCCTCGTCGTATCCATCGCATATCTGCTCGGGGCTAAGCCCGCCCAAGACGGAGAGCCACCCGGCCTTGTCCGTGCCCAAGAGCACCGTGCCATCCCCTATCGCCTCTGCGATTAGCTCGAGCTCTACGGCGTGCTCGCTCACATCAACGAAGTAAATTCCGGGGAAGAGGCCTGTTACGAGGGCGAACGCGTGGAGCGGGTAGGAGAAGGCGAGCAAGGTCAGGAGAAGCTTAGCCGTGTGCCTGAAATCGCCGGCGTGCCCGCGGGCTCCGTTGGGAGCGCCTTTGTAGTACAGGAAGGCCAGGAGGAGGATACCCGGGGAGGATACGTAGAAGTACCTGAGCGAGCAGGCGGAGAGCCCGAGGGGGCCGAGGAGCAGGTGGAAGAAAGCCGGAAAGAGGAGCAAACCAGCTATAAAGGTCGTCTTGTAGTCCCTGGCTTTGAGCAAGCGCCTCACCTGTCTCGCCGCCGGGACGAGCAGGAAGCCCGAGACGGCGTACATCATGCACAAGGAGGCGGGAATGGCGAGGGAGTGGCCCAGGCTCACGAGGAGGGGGACTTCCTCGT
Source organism: uncultured Candidatus Bathyarchaeia archaeon (assembly GCA_964449495.1). Classification (GTDB taxonomy): domain Archaea; phylum Thermoproteota; class Bathyarchaeia; order EX4484-135; family EX4484-135; genus EX4484-135. Next base: position 1,436 of record CAYUYX010000013.1, on the reverse strand, counting down.
TGATATACCATCGCCCGGAGGCGCCAGCGTGGAACTGAGGCCCCATGGGGTGGTGGAGGAAGAGGAGGGGGTCGCCGCCGTAGTAGTAGTTCCAGGCGAGCCAGGCCATGGCGCCGGAGAACGGGAGGAGGAAGAAGGCCATGCGTGGGGAAAGCCCGAGCGCCCGCTCCTTAGCCAGGTAAGCGGCGGAGGCTGCGAGGGCCAGCGCCCACAGCTCGTACCTCGTCAGGCAGCCGAGGGATACGGCGATTGAGCATCTGAGGAAATCCGATAGCCTCCCGCCCTCGAGGTAGCGCTTGAGGTAGTAGGCCGCCGCCAGGGAAGAGGCCAGGGCGAGCTGCTCCATCATGGGGGTAGCCCCGTAGATGAGGGTGAAGCCATTACACATGAAGACGAGGGGGGCCGCAAGGCCCATGGCCCCTCCCCCGGCGAGCCTGTAGAGGTAAACGCAGGCCAGCCCCGTGGCCACCGAATTGATGATTGTCCCCGCGAGGCCGGTCGAGTATAGCGGTCCTAAGCCCACGAGGGGGATGAGGAGGACGTGGAGGAGCGGGGGCCATACCACCCCGAGGTGCTTCACGTTCCCGGTCTCGAGCACGAGCCTTGGGATGTACTCGTGGCATAGCGCATCGCCGGAGCAGCAGGTCGTCCCCCAGAACGCCACGAGCAAGAGGCCAAACAAGAGCTCGGCGGAGGATGCCGTCAGGAAGATGGTGAGCTCACGCCGCCCGTGAGGCCCGCCCCCCACGTGCCCCACCGGGGAGGCGTTGGAGAAGGGTTCTTTAACGGCTCTTCTTCCTCACGGTCTTCTTCTCCTTGCGCCCGGTCATGCGGGCTGCGATGTGGCCGACCTTGCGGCCCGGCGGGGCGTGTCTCGACACGGTGGTGGGCTTCCCGGGGTGCTGGTGGCGCCCGCCTCCGAAGGGGTGAGAGCAGGCGTTCATGGCCACGCCACGCACCCTCGGGTACTTGTGGCCCTTCGCCCTCATCCAGTGGAACTTCTTCCCGGCCTTCAGGAAGGGCTTCTCTATCCGGCCCCCGCCCGCCACTATGCCTATCGTGGCCCTGCAAGCGTCCTTCAAGAGCTTCGTGGCACCCGATGGGAGCTTCACCATGGTTCCCTCGTGCGTATGGGCGATTACCATAGCGTATGCGCCCGAGGAGCGGGCGAGCTTACCGCCATCTCCGGGCCTGAGCTCCACGTTGCAGACGAGCGTGCCCTCCGGGATGCTGCCCAGGGGGGCTATGTTCCCTATGGCGTTTGAGGCGCCAGGCCCGCACTCGATAATCTGCCCTTCGTAAACGCCCTCGACGGCGAGGGTGTAGAACTCACGGCCGTTCTCGAGCTCTACGAGCGCAAGGGGGGCCCCACGGCCTGGGTCGTGCACGAGCTCCTTAACGAGGCCCTTCACGACGCCCGAGCCGCCGTCCATGGG
>CAYUYX010000012.1:11134-13787 GCA_964449495.1 uncultured Candidatus Bathyarchaeia archaeon | reverse complement strand
GCGGGTAGCGGGGCGGTGGGTACGGGTAGCCATACGGATAGGGCGGCCTCCTCCGCCTCATCACGAGCTTCACGATGCCCACTATTATGAGGATTATCACGGCCACGGAGCCTATTAGGAGGTAGGGCCACCAGTAATTGGCCACGAGGTCCCTCAGCCATTCCGGCGCCCAGCCCCACTCCTCCGGCGGGGGGATGAATGGGGGCCAGTAGGGCATGCCCACGTCGGCCACGTTCGTCTCCCTCAAGGAGAGCGTGAAGGCCACCTTGAACATCAGGACCTCTACATCGAGGCTTACCCTCGTCGCCACGCCCGTGTCTTTATCTACCCTGGCCTTCAGCTCCATCTTGAAGGTATAGCCGCCTACGCTGCTCTTGTTGTAGATGTAGAGGTCCACGAACCAGGAGCCTATCTCCACGTCCCACTCCGCCTCTACGCCCGGGGGCGCAGCCGCCTCCCATTCGGCCGCCAGCTCCTTCAGCTTCGTCCAGAAGGCCTCCTCCCTTGGGTAGAAGATAAACCATCCGAAGGTGCTGTTCTTATCTATCAGCCTACCGTCGGCGTATACATCGCAGTAGGCCGCCTCGGAGTAAAAGGCCACGGTCCCGTCGGGGTGCTTCATGGCCCGTATGCCCTCGTCCTTGACGATGAGCTTGACCCTGTCCCCGCTGCTGAAGTTCAGGAGGGCCTCCCCGACGACGTCCGACGCTTCGTAGGTGGCCCAATCCCCCTCCTTCACGCCGAGCTCGTAGGTAGGCACCTGGGCTATTGCGCTCGTGGGCATCATGACGAGCAGGGAACAGATGGCCACGAGCAACGAGATGAAGGACAGCGCCTCTCCACTCCTCATGCTTTCCCCTCCCAGGTGTTGGACAGCGTAAATAAAAGCCTACTGGGGCCATGGGAGGACGGCGTGGCGGCTTGGGGCGTGAGTACCCGAGGGCGCCCGTCGTGGCCGCAGCGGCCGCTGTGCTCGAGGAAGGGCGCATCCTCCTCGTGAAGCGGGCGAGCGAGCCAGGGCGTGGGCGCTGGAGCCTCCCCGGCGGCGTGGTGAGGTTGGGCGAGAGGCTCAGGGAGGCCGTCGTGCGGGAGGTGCTCGAGGAGACGGGCCTCCTCATAGAGGTCATAAGGCCGGTGGACGTGGTGGAGACGATAGTAAGAGATGACAGAGGCCGGGTGAGGTTCCACTACGTCATAGTAGATTACCTCGCAAGACCGGTATCCGGCGAGCTGAGGGCATCGAGCGATGCCATGGAGGCCCGGTGGGTCGGCTTAGACGAGGCCCTCACGCTCGACATAACGAGCACGCTCAGGCGCTTCCTGATGCGCCACATGGACGAGCTGAAGGCCTTCTCGGAGCTCACTCGACCCTCTTGAAGCGTATCGAGCCGTCGGAGAACTCGACATCGTACAGCTGGTTCACGTTGAAGTCCAGGCCGAGCTGCTCGCACTCTGCCTCCGTCAGGAAGAGGATTATCTTCGGGGACCTGAGCTTGCGCCCCGTCCTGAAGAGAGGGATGTGGACCTGCATGGCCTGGACCACGCTCTGTGCGAGCTGGTGGGCTATGCGCACCTCCTCCGGCTCTCCCCCGGCGGGCGCTATGGGGAGCGATGTGGGCTTCTCCTCCACGAGCTCTATGCGCCTCCCGAGCTGGCCCTCGAGCGTCTCGAAGGACTCGACCCTGGCGACCCTGAGGAGCACCACCCCACGACCACCTGGCCCCTCCTGAGCGCTCCGGCGCTATATATGTGGGCCCGGCGCCCTCCCGGGGACATCATATCAGCTTTTATCAGAGGTCCCCCGCCTCTCCCACGACATGGGGAGGAGGGAGGTAATCGGCAGAGGGACGTGGATAGACAAGGTCGCAAAGGAGGTGGTCGAGCGGGAGGAGCGCCTCGGGCGCAAGCTCGATGTGCTCAGGACGGAGATGGGCCTCGGGGCATCTGGCCTCCCCCACATAGGCAATCTGAGCGATGCCGTGCGGGCCCACGCCGTGATGCTGGCCCTGAGGGACATGGGCTATAGGGCCGAGATGATAGCCTACGCCGACGATATGGACGGGCTGAGGGCCGTGCCAGCCGGCCTGCCGAGGGAGCTCGAGCGCCACGTAGGGGAGCCCGTCTGCCGCATACCGGACCCCTGGCGATGCCACGAGAGCTTCGGGGAGCACGTGGAGGCCCTCTTGCTCGACGCCATGGACGCCTGCGGGCTCGAGTACCGCTTCATCACGGGCCACAAGGCCTACAGGCGGGGGATGCTCGTCCGCCAGATAGAGGCCATCCTCTCCCAGGCCGAGCGGGTGGGGCGCATCCTGGCCGAGGAGACCGGCTCGGAGAAGTACCTCGACGCCCTCCCCTACTTCGCCGTCTGCGAGGAGTGCGGGCGCATCTACACCACCAGGGCCTACGCCTTCGACCCGAAGACGGGCAGGGTGGCCTACAGGTGCGAGGGGACGGAGGTAAAGGGCCGGTGGCTCGATGGATGTGGCCACGAGGGGGAGGCGGACTACAGGCGTGATGACGGGAAGCTCGTGTGGGCCGCTGGCGAGTTCGCAGCCCGCTGGGCCGCGCTCGGGATATGCTTCGAGGCCTACGGGAAGGACATAGAGGCCTCCGTCCGCTCGAACGACAGGATATGCCGGGAGGTGCTGGG
>CAYUYX010000012.1:0-11124 GCA_964449495.1 uncultured Candidatus Bathyarchaeia archaeon | reverse complement strand
GTCCTCTTCCCGGGGCAACGTGCTGACCCCTCAGCAGTGGCTCCGCTACGGCCCACCACAGAGCCTATTGCTCCTCATGCTCAAGCGCTTCGTCGGCACGAGGAAGCTCGACATATCGGACGTGCCGAGGTACGTGGACGAGCTCGATTGGCTCGAGCAAGTCTACTTCGGCCTAAGGCCGGTTCGGGACGAGTTCGAGAAAGCGAAGCTCAGGGGCCTCTACGAGTACGTGTGGCACCTCAGGCCCCCTAAGGAGCCCGCGGGCGCCTACGTGCCCTACAACCTCCTGGCCTACCTGGCCTCCATCGCCCCGGAGGGCTCGGAGGAGGAGTACGTGCTCTCCTGCCTGAGGGGCTACGGCGTGCTGGAGCGGGGCCAGCCCGTCCCGGAGCGCCTGGCCCAGAAGGTGCGCTACGCCATCAGGTGGGCCCGTGATTTCGGCGTCCAGGCCGTCGAGCGAGAGGGGGCCGTCGAGCTGTCCGAGCGAGAGCGCAGGGCCGTCTTGGCCCTGGCGGACTTCTTATCCGAGGAGCGCACGGGCGAGGAGGTGCAGAACGCCATCTTCGAGATAGCCCGGGCGCACGGCATAAGGCCCCCGGAGTTCTTCAGGCTCCTCTACCGCATATTGCTCGGCATGCCGAGGGGGCCGAGGTTAGGCCCGTACATCGCCCGGATAGGGTGCGCAAGGGTTGCCGAGCTGCTCAGGAAGGCTGCTCAGCCTTAGGGCCTCTCAAGGCCCCCTTCCCCGTCCCCGAGGCTCTGGAGGCCCGGCCTTCCTCATATAGTATCTCATCTATGCGCTTTGAGGTGTCCTCCGTCCCAGGCCCCCAGTCGTCTGGCTCATGGAGAAGGCGCCAGGCCATATCCCTTTCTGACAAGCGCTCAGCACACCCCTCGGTAGAGCCCATCTTTCACACCCTACCTACACGCAAGTCCAATCCTCTTAAAATTCCCTCTCCACAGGGCTGTGGAAGAAATACCTAAATGACAGTCTTCCTCCACAGAAGACACGCCTCATCGGCTTAAAAATGAGGAGAGGATTTCCTCGACTACCAACGGGATTTCGTCCACATCACGGGCTTTCTCCACTCGCTCCTCCCTTACTTCCTCGCCTCTCCAAGTCCTCAAGCTCACCACATACGGCTCGTCTCCCAGGCGTATGTTGATGAGGAAGGCCCGGCCTACCAAATCTACCTCCATTCTATCCCACGGGAAAGGCCTAAGCGTTAAATTCCATTTCCCAGCTATCTCTCGGAGCCGCCGCTCTATTCTATCATATCTGGCCCGCACGGCCTCCCATTCCAAGGCTTTCTCCACCATCCGGCTCGCCTCCCTAAACCGCTTGACCAGGGCCTCTCCATCCATGACTATCTCGCAGCATGGCTTAATAAATACTCCCCCGCTGCCACGTGGGTTGAACTCGTAAATGCCGAGCAGATATACGGGGTCTAAGGTGGGCACCAGGAATAATGGCTCAGTTATGTAGATCTCCGGTGCTCCTCCCGGGAATGGCGGCGTTGGCGGCACCACGCCCTTATAAGGTATGAAGGGCATCTCCTCCTCCGGTATCGGGCCTATCCTATATTCGGGCCTCCGCTCTAAGGCCAGGCGCTCCTGCGCCCTGTTGGCGTCATCGTATCTCTCGTATGTGAAATACGTAATGCCGCTCCGAGACATGATGTAAAAGTTCCTTAATATGAACTTGAGCTCCGCCCTGCTCACGTATCTGTAGTATAACGTCCGTTTATCCCGCACGTGCTATCCCCTTACCGCATTGGAGGGGGCTTATTATAAAACTGACCCTTATCACCTCCCACGGCCTTGGACGCCGTAGGAGGGGTCATTCCTCGACTTTCTCCACCACCTCCAAGAAGGAGCCAACGCTCGTGGAGAGCTCGAGGCCGAACGGCCCCTCACGGGCGTACACCTGGTGGACCCTTATCCTCGTCCCGGGCGGCAGGGTGGCCACCTGCTCGGCTAAATCACGCCATAGCGAGAGCCTCATTATGCCCGTGTCATCGCTCACCTGCACGCTCGCCACCTGGACGGCCTCCCCCCTCCCCGTGATGACCTCCCTGAGCTCCGGCGCCGTCTCGAGCATAACCTCTACGGTGTAGGGGCCTCCCGGCTCCTCTATGCTCACGAGGGGCGTTATCTCCTCCTCCGTCCGGACCGGCGCCTCGATGTCAAGCCCCTCCGGGTTGAGCTCCACGGAGCCGAGCTTCCCCACGTTCAGTATGCGGGCCCCCCTGCGCTCCCTCACGTAGGCGTTCCTCACGAGCAGGACGTCGCCCGGCCTTATCTGCCTGGCGAGCTCGGCCTTGTCGTCCCACAGGTCGAGCCTTATCGTCCCCGTCTCATCGCCCACGACGAGCGTTGCCACCTGGCCCGTCCTGAGCTCCCTCGGCTTCCCGGCCCTGAGCACCTTCACGACCGCCTCAACGCCCGAGAGGCCGGGCTTCATGTCCGCCACCTTCACGAGGCCGCCGAGGGGCACCTCGACCCTCCCGGGCAGCACCTCGACCTGCACATCCCTCTCCACGTGGAGCTCGAGCTGGCCCGTCAGGGACTCCCTCACCCTCGCCCCGAGGAGCCTCAGCCTCGAGCCTATCTCGAGGCCCTCGCATGCCTCCGCCGCCTCGTTCCAGAGGACGCACGTGATGGAGCCCGTCTCGTCCGATATCCTGAGCCTCAGGACCTTCCCTGGGCTGCCGTCCGGCCTCGTGAAGGACGTTGCGGGCCTCATGGCCGATATGAAGCCCTCGACGCTGACCCTGTCCGCTTCTGGCCCTATGGAGGCTATTTCCGTGGGCTCCGGGAAGGGGCTCGGGTAATCCTCCTCGTCCACGCCGGGTGGGTTGACCTCCACGCTCCCCATCGGCCCCACGTGGAGCTCGACACGGCCCCCGAGCCCTTCCCGCGTGTACCCGTGGGAAACGCGGACGAGCTTGCCCATTTCGAGCCAGCCTTCTTCCACGATATCGGCCTTGTCGTCCCAGAGCACGACCCTTATGGAGCCCGTGGAATCGGCTAAGATGAAGCTCGCCATCTTCCCCACCGAGCCATCCCGCTTCCGGAAGCGCCTCACCGGCCAGAGCCTCATCACGCGCCCGGTAACCGTTACATCCCTGAGGCCCGATACAAGGCCCTTCACGGGCGTCCCGAGCTCGAACTTCATGTCGATTTCTACGCCGAGCTCTCTTGCGAGGTTCAGAGCAGCGCTCAACATGCTGACCGTTTGCCCGAGCCTCGATGTACGCTCCTTTATCATCTCGAGCACTTGCTCACGGCTCAGCTCCGGCCTGGCTGCGAGGATGCGCCGGATGACGGCCTCGAGGTCCGCTTCCCCGGAGCCCCCATCGGGGGAATATCTCATGGGCGCTTCCGCTCCCTCCCATAAACCAGGTATAGGAAGGCGAGTATGAGCGTTATGAGCATGAGGCCCCCTATCATGGTGCCAAGGATGTCGAAGAACTCCCCCTTAGTCATGGCCAGCGCCAGGCCCAGCAGCCTCACGAGCCATGCGCCCCTCAACCTTCTTCAGCTCCTCCACCAGCGCCTCGTACTCCTCTTCGGTCAGCTCGAGGACATCGAACCAATTTAAGCATTCCGCCAGCCTCTGGGCGATTATGTGGTAACATAGCCTTGCTTCCCCGTCTATCACCCTGAAGTAGAAGTCATCGCATGAGCAGTAGGGGGCCCTCGGCATCACCATGTACTCGCCCGTCTTCCCCACCACCACCCACGTGGAACGCCCGCTCTGGCGAAGGACGTAGCGCTTCACCCTCCTCTCCCTCAGGGCCTCAAGGGCTCCGGCGAGCCTCTGCCCGAATGCCCGGTATAGCCTTGCGAGATGGGAGAACCTCATGTAGCCGAGCTCGGATAGCTCAGAACATACTTCCTCGAGCTCCTCTAATTCCCCTCTCACCACCATCATGCGCCCTCGGGCGAGGCCCGTGATAAACATTACCGCCCCGAGAACGCTTATTTGAGGCCCTTGCTTCCCCGGGACGGAGAGTGAGCTCCGTGCCCATAATGATATACAGGCTCCTGTGCGAGGCGGTGGAGGCCTACGGGCGCCCCGTTACCACGAGGGAGCTCATAGAGTACGTGAGGAAGCGCATCCCCATGTGCGCTGACCACGTGCCAGACCACCTCCCGCTCCTCTTCCGCTACGGCCTGGTAGAACGCCACTTAGATGAGGAGAAGAAGGCTTATGTGTGGGCGCCGAGGGAGCCCCGCAAATCGGATGTGGAGCTGGCCAGGGAGTACCCGGAGCTCTACGTGGAGTCCATGTACTACCACGCCGTCTCCAAGGAGGTAGCTGGCCAGCCCATCCCCCTCGACCTCGTGATAGAGCTCCTTTACGAGATATCCGGGGGGCGTGAGGAGAGGCCGAGGGTCTCCTTCGTCAAGGACGTGCTGAGGCGCTTCAAGGAGAGGAGGCCGGAACTCTATGAGCGCTTCATAAGCGAGGTGCTGAAGAAGGAGGGGGCCGTCGTGGACCCGGAGCTCGTGGAGGAGGTAAGGAGGGTCGTCCGCGAGCTCGCCAGGGAGAGGAGCTGAAGGACCATGGCCGCGCAGGACGGCTAACACAACGGCTTGAGCGAGGGGGCCGTCTCGGAGATTCCCTGTTAAGTCCCGCTCGCCAGGTAAAAAGACTTATATTATGCCTGGTTGGCCCCCCCTGGTGCTTGAGATGGCAGTAGAGCCCTGGCAGAGGGCGGAGGTGGCGGGGACCGTTAGGGCTAACGTCATACGCAAGCCGGAGGTCGTGGCCGCCCTCCTGAAGCGTGCTAAGAGGCCCATCATGATTATCGGCCATAAGGCGGCCGAGCTCGAGCTCTCCGAGGGCGTCAAGCTCATAGATTTGCTCGTGGAGCTGGCGAAGGCGGCCAATCTGCCAGTGGTGGCGACGGCTCACACGAGGATGGCCCTCATCGAGCGTGGCCTCGAGCCTGCGGCCGTCATGTCCGTGCTCGACATAGGCCAGCGCCTCTCCGACCCGGAGTGGAACGGCCTGGACGGCTCGGGCCAGTACGACCTCGTGCTCGTCGCCGGCCTGCCGTACTACATGGGCTGGGTCGTCATGGCCAACCTCAAGGACTTCGCCCCCCACCTGAAGGTCGTATGCCTCGACCCGTACTACCAGCCCCACGCCACCTGGTCCTTCCCGAACACGAAGCCGGAAGAGCATGAGAAAAACCTTAAGGCCCTCATCGCCAGCGTAGGCGGGAGGTGAGCGTGAGACGGCGTCCAAGATGTTCGAGGACATCCCGGTCGACGTGGGCGTCGTCTACGAGGGCGAGAGGATAAGGCGTAAGGACCTCTACGTGGAGTTCGGAGGCCCTCACTGCCCGTACAAGTTCGAGCTCGTGAGGGCCAGGAAGATGGAGGAGGTGGAGGACGGCAAGATAACCATCGTGGGGCCCGACATCAAGGACCTGGAGGAGGGGACCAGGTACCACCCCCTCGGCATCCTGGTCGAGGTGGCCGGCAAGGAGGTGGAAGAGGAGCTCGAGGGCGTCATAGAAAGGCGCATCCACGAGTTCTGCAACTACATCCAGGGCTTCATGCACCTCAACCAGCGCTACGACATCTGGCTCCGCCTGAGCAAGAAGTCCTATCAGAAGGGCCTCAACAGCTTCGAGCTCATAGGGAAGGTCCTCATAAGGCTCTTCAAGAGCGAGCTGCCCTTCATAGAGAAGATACAGATTACCTTCATAACCGACCCGGAGAAGGTGAAGGAGTGGTACGAGAAGGCCCTGAAGGTCTACGAGGCCCGCGATGCCAGGGCAAGGGGCCTGAAGGACGAGGAGGTAGATACCTTCTACGGCTGCACGCTTTGCCAGAGCTTCGCCCCAACGCACGTGTGCGTGATAACCCCCCAGCGCTACTCGAACTGCGGGGCCATAAGCTGGTTCGACGCCCGTGCGGCCGCCAGGGTTGACCCGAAGGGGCCGATATTCCCCATCCCGAAGGGCAAGTGCTTAGACGAGCTTAGGGGCGAATATGAAGGCGCAAACAAGGTCGTGAAGGAGAAGTCCCTCGGCGCCATAGAGCGTGTCTGGCTCTACACCGCCTTTGGATATCCGCATACCTCCTGCGGTTGCTTCGAAGCAGCCGCCTTCTACATCCCCGAGGTAGACGGCTTCGGCATAGTCCACAGGGGCTTCAGGGGCGAGACGCCCAACGGCCTCACGTTCGTGGCCGTGGCAGATGCCACCGCTGGCGGGCGCCAGGTAGATGGCTTCCACGGCATCTCGTTCGAGTACATGCGCTCCCCCAAGTTCCTCCAGGCGGATGGCGGGTGGTACAGGGTCGTATGGGCGCCCTCGGAGGTCATAGAGCGTGTGAAGGACTTCATTCCCCAGGAGCTCATAGGCAAGATAGCGACGGAGAAGGACGTGAGCAACCTCGAGGAGCTGAAGAAGTTCCTCATGGAGCGTGGCCACCCGATAGTAGAGCGTTGGAAGGAGAAGGGCCTCTTGGAGGAGAAGCCCGAGGAAGAGGAGAGGGCGCCCGAGGTGGCCATCGAGGCCCTGCCGGCCGTAGCTGGCGTCCCCATGCTCGGCGGGATGAAGATAACGCTTGAGGGTGCCAACATATTCATCAGGAAGCTCACCATCCGGGCGCCGGAGAGGAGGTGAAGGCTTGAGCAAGCTGGCCCAGCGGGAGAAGAACGCCAACACGCTCGATGTATCCGAGCTGGCAAAGCTCCTGGCCGGTTTCGGCGAGATAGAGGTAGAGGACATAACGATAAAGGCCAGGAGAATAGTGCTCAAGCCTCTCCGCCAGAGGAGGTGAGGTTCTCATGCCTGGCGAGGAGAAAAAGGAAGAACATGGGGGCATGGAGGCCTTCCTCGCCGATTTCCTCCCGGAGCTCGTGAAGCTATTGAGCAAGTACGAGGCCATAGAGCTTGAGGACATAGAGCTCCATGCCAAGAAGCTCCTGCTCGAGCTGATACCGGCAGCCCCGGCAATCGCACCGCCTACACCAGCCCCCCCGGTGGCAAAGCCCCTCGAGCTCGTACAGGTCCCCTTCGAGCCACCCGTGATGAGCTATCCGGGCCGTGTCCTCGAGGTTCAGATAGGGGCCACCCGCTCGGAGGGCGGCTCCAGGAGCCACGTGATAGTGATTGGGGGCGAGACGACCCCGCCCTTCTACCTCTTCGAGAGCCCCCCGCCCCACAGGCCTGTGATATCCATGGACGTGTTCGACACTAAGGTCCCCATGCCGAAGGTCCTCAAGATGCACGTCAAGGACGTGCTCGATGACCCGGCGGAGTGGGCGAAGCGCAACGTGGAGAAGTTCGGGGCCGATATGGTTACCGTCCACCTCATAAGCACCGACCCGCTCGTGGAGGACAGGTCGCCTAAGGAGGCCGCAAAAACCGTCGAGGAGGTCCTCCAGGCCGTCAAGGTTCCCATCGTGATAGGAGGCTCCGGGGACCCGCACAAGGATGCCGAGGTGTTCAAGTACGTGGCCGAGATAACGGCTGGCGAGCGCCTCCTCTTCAGCTCCGTTACGCTCGATATGGCCGATGCCGGCACGTTGGAGCCGACGGCCAAGGCGGTGGCGGAGGGGGGCCACGATGTCCTGGCCTTCACGCCCATAGACCTGAACCTCGCCCGTGAGCTCAACAGGAAGCTGTACGAGTTCATCCCGAGGGAGAACATAATCATGGACCTCACGACGGCGGCCCTCGGCTACGGCATAGAGTACTCATACACCATCATGGAGAGGGCCCGTCTTGCGGCCCTGATGGGCGACAAGGAGCTCCAGCACCCCATACTGGCTGCCCCGGCGAACTCCTGGGCCGCCCGTGAGGCGTGGATGAAGGAGGAGGAGATGGGGCCTGAGTGGGGGCCGAGGGAGCTGAGAGGGCCGATATGGGAGACTATAACCGCCCTGGTCCTCCTCCTCGCCGGCGTTGATGTCTTCCTCGTCGGCCACCCGGCGACGGCCAAGACGCTCAAGGAGTTCATAGACATCCTCATGTCGAGGGGGAAGGCGAGGGCGGAGGAAATCGCCGATTGGGTTAGCAAGAGCATGGGGTGATGGGCATGTCGGGCGCTGCTAAGGAGTTAAGCCCGATAGAGATATACAAGTATCTCCCGAAGACGAACTGCGGGGCCTGCGGCGAGAAGACATGCATGGCCTTTGCCACGAAGCTGGCGAACAGGGAGGCGAGGCTTGAGGAGTGCCCTGAGCTGCTGAAGCCCGAGTTCAAGGAGGCCTACGAGGCCCTCTGGGAGATGCTGAAGCCGCCCGTGAAGGAGGTCGTGATAGGGACGGGCGATAGGGCTGTCAAGGTGGGCGGCAAGTACGTGATGTACCGCCACGAGCTCACGTACCACAACCCCACCGTGATAGCCGTGGACGTGGAGGACACGCTCGATTTGGACAAGATAGTTGCGAGGGTAGAGGCCATCGAGAAGATGTCGTACGAGTACATAGGCCGCTTCCTCAGGCTCGATGCGGTGGCCGTCCGCTGCGTCTCCGGCTCGCCGGAGAAGTTCAAGGAGGCCGTTGAGGCGGTCGCAAGGACAACGGATATGCCGCTCGTCCTCTGCTGCACGAACCCGGAGGTGCTGAAGCCCGCCCTCGTGGCCGTGGCGGAGCGAAGGCCCCTCATCTACGCAGCCACAAAGGAGAACTGGCGCGATATGGCCGAGCTGGCCCTGGCCCACAAGTGCCCGTTGGCCGTCTTCGCCCCCGGCGATATAGCCCTCCTGAAATCGCTCGTGAAGACCCTCCTCGCCTACGGTGTTGAGGACCTCGTCCTCGACCCAGGGACGTTCCCGGGCGAGGGCTTCTCGGACACGCTGGACAACTTCACCATGATAAGGCGGGCTGCCTGCAAGACGGGCGACGAGCTCCTCGGCTTCCCGCTCCTCGGCGTGCCAGCGGTGGCCTGGCTCGGCGAGGGGGAGCCCGTGCTGAAGGCGTGGCGTGAGGCCTGCATGGCGGCCATGCTCATGGCCCGCTTCGCCGACATGCTCATAATGCACAGCCTGGACGGCTGGGTCCAGCTCCCCACCATGATATGGAGGGAGAACATATACACGGACCCGAGGAAGCCCGTAGCCGTCGAGGCGGGCCTGCGCACCTTCGGCGAGCCGGACGAGATGGCGCCCGTGCTGGTCACGAGCAATTACGCCCTGACGTACTTCACGGTCGAGAACGACATAAAGGCCTCTAAGGTGGCCTGCTACCTCCTCGTGGTGGACACGGAGGGCCTCAGCATCCAGAGCGCAGTGGCCGGCCGCAAGCTAACGGCGGAACTCGTGGCCGATTCGCTCAAGGAGAGCGGGGTGGAGGAGAAGGTGAGGCACCGCTACCTCATAATCCCGGGCCTGGCCGCCAGGCTCAGCGGCGAGATAGAGGAGCTCACGGGCTGGCGTGTGCTGGTGGGGCCGAAGGACTCATCTGCCATACCGAAGTTCCTATCTGAGAAGTGGCCTCCCAAGGAGGAGGAAGAGGCCTAAGGCTGGAGGACCCGCCATTTTTCTCGAGCGCTCTCACTCCCCTTTACTGGAAGACGCCAGGAGCTCCTCAAGCCATCTCTTGAGCGAGCCGTCGAAGAAGAAGAGGCGCTTAACGCCCAGCCCGAGTTCCCGGCCGATTTCCACGTCCTCAAGCCTGTCGGAGATGAATATGGCTTGGTCGGGCCGTATTCCCCATCGCCTCAGGACCGCCGATAGCTGGGCCTCCCTGAGGGGCTCTGTGGCCCTCCCGAGCACGATGTCGAAGAGGTCCTGGGCGCCCATGAGCCTCAGGGCCTCGGCAAGGACCTCGTCGTCCTGCATGGACACGAGGGCCAGCTTAGCCCCGCGAGCCCTCAGCCCACGGAGGAGCTCCACGATTTCCTCGTCGAAGGCGAGCTCTCTAAGGGCGCCGAGCTCCGCCTCCTTTATGAGCTCGAAGGCCCTCGCTACCTCAAGCCCCCTCTCAACGCGCTCCTGAAGCCATGAGAAGAGGGGCTTCCCCCTCAGGGGGCCGTAGAGCGCCTCTATCCTGGCCCTGACGGAGCGCCAGTCCACCTTCAGCCATGCGAGCGTCCCATCGAAATCGAAGATGAGCCAGAGCCCTCCTGGCCCCTTGGGCCTCAAATCGGCACCCTCCTCCACCCATCGCCCGTGTCGACGAGCACTCCCACGTCTATGTGCCTGAGCATTACGGCCTCCGGGTAAATATCGTATGGCTCCGGCAGGCGTTCTGGCTCCTCGCCCAGGCCCAGGAGGACGTAGAGGTGGGGCATGTTGTACTCGGGCGGGAGGCCGAAGGCCTCCTGGGCCAGGTAGCCCCACAGGCCGAGCGTGGTGTGGGCCTTCACGTTCACCTCCGTTATCGCCGGCCGGCCGTGCTTATCGCATCTCAAATCGACGCAGTAGAAGCCGTTTGGCTCATCGTCCACGGCCCTCACGGCCGCCTCGGCCACGCGGTTTACCTCCTCGTCCCTTATTATCTTGGCGACGGTGGGGGTGCCCGTTATCCTCGATGGGGAGAGGTGGGGGAATATGTAGCGGAGCCTCTCCCTTGCGTAGCTCGCCACGAGCTCCCCCTCGTGCCATAAGCTGTCCCATGCGATGTCCCGCCCCGGCAGGAACTCCTGGGCTATGAAGTCCTCCGGCCTGGCGACGCCCCTCAGGACCCAGAGGCCCACCCAGCGCTCCGCCTCCTCCACGCTCCTCACGGGCAAGCTGAGCCTGCCGCCGGCCCCCTTCCTCGCCCTTATCCAGACCGTCCCATGCCTGTCGAGCAGCTCCTCCACGGCCTCACGGCTGTACAGCCTCGTCTCCGGCGCTCTGACGGAGCGCTTCCTCAGGGCCAGGTACGTCCTCCACTTGTCCCTCGCCACCTCCACGACCTCCGGCCTGGGGAGCATCATCTTTGCCCCTCCGAGGGAGCCCCCGACCTTGGAGAGGACCTCTACCTCTACCTCGGGCTGGGGGTGGATGAACTCGACCTCATGCTTCCTCGCCGCTTCCTCCACGAGCTTCACGAAGCGGGGGTCATCGTGCCTCGGGGACCTTATCCTCACGTCCACATCCGGGGCCTGGAGGTAGAACTCATCGTGGTCGAGGCCGACGATGAAGTAATCCCCGCCTATCCTGAGG
>CAYUYX010000011.1:0-14708 GCA_964449495.1 uncultured Candidatus Bathyarchaeia archaeon | reverse complement strand
TAACTGGCGGTCAAGCCCCTAGCGGTCTCGTGATGCTGACCACAGGTATCTACTGAGCCATGTCGAAAATGCCTCGTTTAACTCGCGATCTTGTAAATGCGCGCCGCTACACGCGCATTTAGATCTAGATCGAGAACCCTCATCCCTCAGAGCACCCTTCAGGCTGATCCGGGTATATACGGCGTGCCATCAGGCAGCTTCTCGACCGGTAGTCCGGTCGGCCCACCAAGCTCCCTTTTCCTATCCCTCTCGCCGCCAGCTTCGTATAACCATTTAAAGTCGTCTCCTAGGCATGGCCGCTCTCAAGCGCGCAGTCAGGGGAGTAGCAACCTGGCGTGTTCGAGGCCACAGCAGGCCCTCGCTAATGAGGACACAACAGCCATGTGCCCGAGGCCTATGACTAGTGCTTTGAGCCCTCCCCTCCCGATCTCCTTAAGAGCGCCTCTTGCGACTCTGTAGGTGAGCTCGGGGTTCGTGGCCCCCACCGCGAGCCACCTTACGCTCCTGAGTAACTCATCCCCGCATGTCCTGGCATAATCGTCCGTGAGGAGCCTATTGATGAGCGCTGCGGGAGTGTAGAGGACATATACGCTCCTCACCTCAAGGCCGCCGACCTCCCTGATGCCCTCAATGAGGAGCTTGAGGAGACCTGGGCCGAGCTGCTCGGTGGCCGATATCAGCAGCCCTACCTCCTCGCCCCCTCCAAAGAAGGGCTCATCTCGGAGCTTCTCGAGGGCTGGCAGGAGCCTATGGACGAGCAAGCCGAGGATAAGCTCGCGGACCTGCTCCACGCCCAGGGCCGTGCGGACCTTGGAGCTCATGGCACTGGATAGTCTGGTCGCGCCGTCTTTGATGTCATTGCTCTGGGCCGCCACAACGGGCAGCTCATTCATTAGCCCTCTCGCCAGGCACAGCAGACTCTCGTAGAATAACTCGCCATCTGAGAGAGCATCTGAGAGTCTTTCCACGTCCTCGCCGAGTAGAGACGCGTAAAGCTCCCCTCTCAGAGTCCTCGCTTTATGGAAGCCACAGATGAGGGGGTACCAGATGTAGGTGTCGGCTGCGAGGGCGGACAGCAGGGCAGGTAAGGCCTCGGACTTGCCCCGGCCCCTCAGGAGAGCATAGGCGACGAGCTGGCCGCAGATCTGCCTTAGAGCAAGGCCTAGCCTGTGTGCCCCAGCCGTTATGGCGGCGAGCGTTAGACCAGACACGAAAGCCAATTCAATATCGTTGCTTACAGGCACCCTTAGCACCGCTTGCTCTAGGAAATCCTTAACTTCATCATAAAAAGCGGTTGGACTGCTCTTCTTCACGATGTCGTGTGCATACCTTACTATAGGTGGTGCGCTTGCTTCCCTCAGCGGGCCCGGAAAGACATGCCATACGGTCGTGCTCGCCATGGGGGCTGTCGCACACATCAGTGATATGTACCTAACGGCGTTCGTGAAGTGCTCGGTGCCCTTACCTTTTCCTTTCCTGTAGCACAGGAAGAGGTGCTTCCTAGGGAGCCTTAAGCGCCCGATCCCCTCGAGCGAGTAAGCTAGGGCTATCTCCGCAGGGGCCGTCAACCGGCCTGTTATCGAATAACCTGATGCTACGCTGAGGAAGACACCGCCCACTATGTCTTCCGCCTTGCCTGAGGTCGATACCACGCTCAGGAGGGGCCTCATGCTTGCTCACCAGCTACTAGGAGTTTCGTGAGTAGCTCCTCCACCTCCTCCGGCCTTAGGATAGGGATTTCATAGAGGTAGAGCTCTCTAATGGCGCCCTCCCTCCAGAGGAGCACCATCTTGTCCATCCTCGCACCTGTTCTATCCTGTTTTGGCATGCTCTTTACGAATGGGAGCACTAGCAGGCCGGTCCTGTTCTTGAGCTTAAATAAGGCCCTTAGCACTAGCAGAATCATATCCTTTGGGTAATCATCTATCACGGCACAGAGGACGCTTAATCCCTTTATGCCCTCCTTCTTGAAGAAGGCCGCAAGCTTCTCCTCAGCATACCCATCCCGAGAGATAACGGCGCTCGTCACATTAAACTCGCACTCTTTCAGCTTCTCTTCGATGAAGCGTGTCTGAAGCTCTATGGACGGATTTGAGATCAGAATGACCCTTGGCCGCCCGAGCATCTTACATATCGCACTTATCGCATCTACCTGCCTCTTTATTATCCAACTCTCTCCAGGCGGGCCCCGTCTCCAGAAGATCTTGGGAAACACAATAAGCGCCTCGATGACTTCGCCTAGGCGCCCCCTGATGATCTCAACGAAACGCTTGGTCTCCTCACCAGGCGAGGAAGAAGGGGGGACGGATCGGTGAGACGAGCGCCAGTTGAGGCTCTTTTTATAAGCATCGCAAAGCCTCTTAAGGTGCCTCATGGCGATTCCTATCACATCCTCGCCCTCACCATACTCGCATGAGGTCTTAATGTCGTCTAGTATCACGTGGGCCTTCTCCGGTGAGAGGAAGAGGGGTGCGAAGTTTAAGAGGGCGAAGAGCTCGGAAGCGGCCCTCCTAGAGGCTATGGATTCTCTCCTCACCTGCTTCCACCGGCGTCCTAGCTCGTCAGGGTCTAATACGGCCCCAGCGCAAATAAGACCGGGCACTGCCTTATCTAAGCGCCCGAGCCAGAAGACAGGCAATCCCCACAGTTGCACATCCTTGATCCTTTTAATCCACTCCCCTCTCTCGGACACCTCCTCCACGGGGATGATGCCCGCAGATGTAGCTACTACGTAGTCAAGCTCCCTGGAGGCATCAGCGTAGTTGTATATCAGGTCCGGCTGGTATATGGAGACGCTCCTCTCCACGTGGTACAGGCTCGGGCGGGGGGATATCTTGAACTCATAGAACACGAGAGCCTCCCCGCTCGGATACGCGTAGGTGAGAGCTTCAAAGCCTACCTCCAGGGCAGCTATGGGGACCAGCTGTGTCCCTCCTGATACATCGAGCACTCTCGCCCCAGCCTCCACGATTTCGGCCATGACGGTCTTGAGAGCCCTGAGAACTTCTGATGGGCTGTGCTTGAGCGATGGGGCGAAGGGGGCCACCTTAACGTTCAGCCTGCTTGAGAACATGTCTATCGCCCTCTTGGAGAGTTTGCCTGGCCCCACACCCTCCACAACCTCTGGGCTTGTTATCACCACGAGCTTTTCTCCAGGCTTGAGAAGAGATAGAGCTGCTACGAGCACCTGAGGACTGAAGCCGAGCGTTATGGCATCCGGGCGCCTGCCACTCACCCTGACGAGCTGCCTAGCTCTCCTGAGCGCTTCCTCTGGCCCGAGAGTTTCAAGCTCATCTAGCCACTCCTCTATAGCTGAATAATCCTTTGTGTAAGAGCAGAAGACAGCAAGCCACGAATCCCCCTCCATAGGCCACCACCCCAGGTTCCCCCGTCCATAAGGGGGAGTTTCTTAGGGGTATAAGTTGTTCACCCATGTGTCAGGTCTGACCATCATGACGCCTCGCCGAGAGGAGACGAGAAAGCGTAAAAGACCCTGAAACTCTGAATGAAACTGGTCGTTTCTTACGTATCTGAGTATCCCTCTTAGGGGCGTCTACTAGGTCAAAACGTTACCTACTGGCCTTACCGGCCCACCAAAAAATTCACTCCCTCCGATTCGCTCAAATACAGGCCCTCCACCCCCCTCAATAGTGAGAACGGGCTTGCCCAGGAGGGCCAGGTGAGCGCACCTCCTGAATGACCCCAACTTCAGGCGCTGGTTTGAGAACCCTGGCGGCCGGAAGCGAGGTAACCGCCTTTGAGAGAGCCAGAGTCCTCTACCGCTTCTTGAGGATGACGGGCCTCACCCACCGGGAACTCGTGGAGATGGCGAGGAGGGATGTCCGGGAGGTAGAAGACCTGCTCATGGACTTCGTGGCCAAGCTCAGGCGTGAGGGGAAGGCGCCCGGCTACACTGAGAACTACCGCAATCAGCCTATAATGTAGTTGCAAGCTAAGCAGGTTGAGCCTCAACTTAATTTAAAGCTTATATATCAGATAATGCTGGAGTCCCCCCGCACCATTTAATCAGGAGCCGAAAAGAGAGCGGGAATGCCTCCGGAAGGCTGCACCTGCTCCTCTCGACTTGGGGAATGGGTAGCCCTTTTTATCTACAACAGCCTACGTCCTCTCGGTAGGTGCTCGGTATGCTCGGCAGGTTCTACGAGGATTTCCAAATCGGCGAGGTCCTTGAGACGCCCGGGCGCACTATAACGGAGGCCGACCTGGTGAACTTCGCAGGCGTGAGCGGGGATTTCTTCTCGCTCCACGTGGACGAGGAGTATGCCAGGAAGACGATTTTCGGGCGCAGGATAGCCCACGGCCTCCTCACGCTCGCCGTGGTAAGCGGCTTCTGGGCCAAGATGGGCTTGTTCGAGGGAACACTCGTGGCCTTCTACGGCATAGACAGGCTCCGCTTCACCAAGCCCGTCTACATAGGGGACACCATCAGGGCCCGTATAAAGGTGGTCGAGAAAGAGGAGAAAGGTCGCTATGGTCTCGTTACCCTGAAGCACGAGGTCTATAACCAGAACGGGGAAACCGTGATGGTCTTCGATGCCAAGCTCCTCTTCAGGCGCAGGGGCGAACGGGCGAGCCCAGAGGGCTGAGGGACGGACGATTAGATGGCCACGCCGAGGTAGCGCCTCACGAGCTCCCTGTTTTTTGCTACCTCCTCCATAGAGCCCTTGTGCACAATCCTCCCCTTATCCATTATGTAGCAGGTGTCCCCCACCTTGGCGGCCAACCGGAAGTTCTGCTCCACGAGGAGGACGCTCGCCTCCTCCCTGAGCCTTAGGATTACATCGGCCAGCTTCTTCACCAAGACAGGGCTAAGGCCCTCGGATGGCTCGTCAACGAGCAGGAGGTCGTTTTTGTTGATTATGGCCCTGGAAATCAAGAGCATCCTCTGCTCTCCTCCGCTGAGATGGCCAGCTTTCCTCTTCAGGGCTGGCTTCAGGTTAGGGAATATGCTTAAGACGAGCCCGAGCCTATCCTCGAAGGAAACACCCTTCATCCTGAAGGCGATTCTGAGGTTCTCCTCCACCGTCAGATTCCTAAATATGCGCCTTGCCGATGGAATGTAGCCTATCCCAAGCCTCGCCCGCTCGTACACGGGCAGGCCCGTTATGTCCTTTCCCTTGAAGATAATCCTACCCTTCCTCGCCGGGAGGAAGCCCATTATGGTGTTCATGAGGGTCGTCTTGCCCACGCCGTTGCGACCCAGGAGGACGGTTATCTCTCCCTCCAACGCCTCGAGGGATACGCCCTGGAGGATGTGGAACTCCCCTATGAAGGTGTGGAGGTCCTCGACGCTCAGTATGACGCTCATGTCAGAGCCCCCCGAGGTATATCTCTTGAACCGTCTCGTTGGCCGCTACCTCCTCCGGAGTCCCCTCCATTATTATGGAGCCCTTGTGCATCACCATCACTCGGTCGCAGAGGTTCATTACAACATCTATCTTGTGCTCCACGAGAAGAATGGTGATATCGCCCCGCTTCCTCACGTTTTCTATGATGTTAAGCACGTCCGGCACGTCCTCCATGGATACGCCCGCCGTCGGCTCGTCCAACAGGAGCAGCTTGGGTTCCCCGGCGAGGGCCATGGCTACCTCGAGCTTCCTCTGGTCGCTTATGGTTAACGAGCTCGCTGGCACGAACAGCTTGTCAGCCAGGCCAATTTCCCAGAGGAGCTCTATGGCCCGTTCCCAATACTCCTTTAGGTCATCTCTGTGCGTGAGGAGGTCAAAGGCCTTCTTTCCCATCGCTTGAACGGCTAATCTGACGTTCTCTATGACAGGAAGCCGTTGGAATATGTTCGTTACTTGGAAGGAGCGCCCTATCCCGAGCCTTGCCCGCTCGTGCGGAGGCAACCAGGTTATGTCCCTCCCCTCGAAGAGTATGCGGCCCGACGTGGGCTTCAGAAAACCGGTCAAGAGGTTGAACAAGGTCGTCTTGCCTGCGCCGTTCGGCCCTATGAGGCCTTTGCAGATGCCCCTCTCTATCCTCATGCTCACGTTATTCACGGCCCTAAAGCCATCGAACTCCTTCGTCAAGCCCTCCGTCCATAATATGACCTCCGCCAAACTCATCCCCGTGCTCTAATGGTCTGAGAAGGCTTAAATACTTAGCTCATCAGGGGGGAGAGGGTCATGATATGATAGAGTCCGTGTTGGTGGCGCTTATTGACGGCCTGGCTCTCGCGATGCTCATCTTCCTGATAGCCTCGGGCCTCACCATGATATTCGGCCTCATGGGCCTCCTGAACTTCGCACACGGCGCCTTCTTCATGCTCGGGGCTTACCTGGCCATCTCGGTCGTCTCCGACCTGGGCTTGAGCTATGCGTTTTCCCTCCCTCTCAGCTTCCTCGTGGGCTTCGCCGTGGGCATCCTTGTGGAGGTCCTCACGCTCAGGCCCCTCCACGGCAAGCACGTGGCCCAGCTCATCGTAACGCTTGGCCTTCTGTACGTCTTCACCCAGCTCGTCATCGTGATATGGGGCACCGTACCGACGTTGTATATCCCGCCCTTTTTAGCAGGGGGGATAAGCATAGGAGGTTTAGTCGTCCTCACCACGAGGATATTCATAATAATCACGGGCCTGCTCGTCGCCATAGCCCTCCACCTATTCCTATCTAAGACGAGAATAGGGCTCATAGTCCTCGCCGGCGTTGAGGACGCGCAAATGGTGGAGGCCCTCGGGATAAACATCAAGAGGGTCTTCACCCTCACCTTCGCCCTTGGAACCGCCCTCGCATTCCTCGGCGGCTCCCTGGCCGAGCCCTGGCAAGGGGCAAATCTGGCCCTCTCGGGCTATATGTTCCTGGGCTTCGTGGCCGTGGTGGTTGGGGGACTCGGGAACTACAAGGGGTCCTTTTTCGCCAGCCTCCTTGTCGGGATAATCCATGCGCTAACGGCCCACTTCCTGCCCATCCTGACGTTCGTCATAGACTTCCTCATAATGGCCCTTGTGCTCCTCATCAGGCCAAGGGGGTTGTTCGGATGAGGCTTGGGGGGCTCGGGCAGAAGCTCAGGCGCTACGTGGTCCTCGTCGAGGAATCCCCGCACATCTTGAGCGCTGTGGTCGTGTTCTACCTCCTGCCGTTCGTGATGCCATCGCTGTACTGGACTCGTATCCTCTCCACGGCCTTCGTGTTCGCCCTCTTCGCCATGGCCTACGACCTCGCCCTCGGCTTCACGGGCCTCCCGCGCTTCGGCCACGCCGCTATCTTCGGCATGGGGGCTTACGCCATGGTCTGGTGCCTCAGGGCGGGCTTGCCACTTCCCCTGGCCCTGCTGGCCTCGTGCGCCATGGGCTCTGCCCTCGGGGCCGTGATGGCCTCCTTCCTGAAGCGTGTGCAAGAGGTATATTATGCGATGGTAACTCTCGCCCTTGCGGAGATAATCCACATGCTCATGGATAAGGCCGTTTGGCTGTCCGGGGGGTTCACGGGCCTGAGGGTCCCAAGGCCCGTTGAGATATCGTCGGAGGCCCTGTTCATCTCTTACTTAGCCCTCTCGCTCCTGGCCTTCATCGGGTGCTTCGTGGCCCTCCTGAGGAAGCTCAAGATGGAGCGCTCGAGAGCCGCCCTGGCCTATCTGATGGCCATGGGCATCGTGCTGCTCCTCTTCCTATCCCTCGGACCTTCCCTCATCTGGGAGGCCTTCTACACCCCCGTTTACAGGCTCATCCTCGGCCTCTACTTCGTGAGCTTCACGGCCCTCTGGGTGAGCTACGTCGTGCTCAGGCGGGTCGTCAACTCGGCCTTCGGGAGCGCTCTCGTAGGTATAAGGGAGAACGAGGAAAGGATGGAGGCCCTTGGCTACGATACGTCTATGTATAAGATGATGGCCATGGTCATCTCCGGGCTCTTCACGGGCCTGGCCGGGGGCCTCCTGGCGTTAGTGAGCCTCAGGCCGGTAACCCCGTCCGTGCTCGGAGCTGAATATACCATAGAGGCCCTCCTCTACTCGATACTCGGGGGGCTCGGGACGCTCGTGGGGCCCATGTTGGGCGCCGGAATAGTGGTCTTCCTCGACATGAGGCTTAGGCCCTTCTTCGGCGCCTATTGGTTCCTCTTCACCGGCATCCTCATCGTCCTGATAATGCTCTTCCTTCCCTACGGCATAGTGGGCACGCTGTTGCTCAAGCGTGTATCAGCTAAGAGGCTCTTCTCGAGGTTAATTAAGTCCTTGAGGAAGCGGGGGGAGTAGCTTTCGTAGGGCTGCCTTGGGGAAACCCTTATTAGCTCACGCTATAAGAGCGGAAGTCCCGGGGAAAGGCATGGGGTTAAAGACCGGCCTGGCCATATCAGCGATTGCGCTCTCCCTTATGTTGGCGATGAGCTTCTGCCTGCCAGCTCTGGCTAACCCCGTAGCGAGCCCAGAGCCCATCAAGATAGGCCTCCTCTACGATAGGTCGTGGCTGTTCAAGTACTACGGTGATATGTCCCTCAACGGCTTCTGGTACGGCATAGAATACGCCACTAACGGGACGTGGAAGGTCCTCGATAGGCCCATAGAGCTCGTGGTAGGAGATACGGCGGGTAATCCCGATACGGCTGCCTCGGAGGCCGAGAGGCTCATCCTCGAGGAAGGCGTGGACATCCTCGTGGGCTGCTGTAGCAGCGCATGCGCCATGGCCGTCCAGGACGTGGCTAAGGAGTACGGTAAGATATTCATGGTGGCCCCCGCCGCCGCAGCCGAGATAACGGGCTCCCACTTCAACGTCTATACCTTCAGGACGGCCAGCACCACCTGGCACGATGCCCTCACGGGCGCAAAGTGGGCTGTTCACAACCTCGGTAAGAAGTTCGCCTTCATAGCGCCGGATTACTCGTGGGGCTATAGCACGGTCGCTACTTGGACGGCCGTCATAGGGGCCGAGGGGGGCTCCGTGGTGGCCGTTGAGTACGTCCCCCTCGGCACGACGGATTTCACGCCCTACCTCCAGAGGATAAGGGACAAGCACCCGGATGTCCTCGTGCCCGTCTGGGCTGGCACCGGCACGCTTGAGCTCTTCAGCACCATCTTCTCCATGGGCCTCCACCTCGAGATGAACATAACGTCCGGTATAGGCGATTTGCTCGGCCTCCAGCTCCTCGGGCAGTACGTGGTGGGCTATAGGGGCATGTGTAAGTACGGGCATGCCCTCCCCTCCAACCCGTGCAACGATTGGCTCGTCTCCCGCTGGGAGTCGGATTACCCGGATAAGCTCCCGTACCCGAGCGAGTACCTTCCTCCCGTGCCTGACCTCTTCGTCGCAAGCCCCTTCGCCGCCGCCCAGGCCATAGTCTATGCCATAGAGAAGGCGGAGAGCACGGATGCGGCCGCCCTGATATGGGCTCTGGAGGGGCTCGAGTTCCTGAGCCCGAAGGGCATGATGTACATAAGGCCCGAGGACCACCAGGCCCTCATGGAGATGTACATAGCGGAGGTCATAAACGACACGAGCACGGGCTACCCGATATACGGGACAAGCTGGATACTCAGACCGGAGCTCGTGGAGGTCGTGCCCAGGGACGAGTGCGCCCCGCCTATAGACCCGTACCCGCCGACGGTCGAGAGACCGGAGAAGCCAGCGCCACCAACGCCGCCTCCGCCGTTCTGGGAGACTTATGGGCCCTGGATAACCGCTGGCCTGGGGGCTATCGTGGTGATAGCCATCGGAGCGGCCGCCTTCATATACTTGAGGAAACCCAAGCCGTAGCGAGCCCATAGATAAGCATCCTCGTGCTTTTTCCCCTTAAATACGAAATCCTTATAACAGCTCGAGCCCGCTCGAGCAAGCAGGTGGTCAGATGGCGGAGAGGAGATATGCACGGATTTCTGGCGTGGGAATGTATCTTCCGGAGAAGGTCATAACGAACGAGGAACTCGGCGCCATGACGGGCCACGACGTAGATGGCTGGCTCAGGCCGAGGACGGGCATACCGCTCAGGCACGTATCGGCCCCAGATGAGGCACCCTCCGACATGGCCGTCAAGGCAGCGGAAGAAGCCATCAAGAGCGCCGGCCTCGAGCCGGAGGACATAGACTTGCTCATGATGACCACGGACACGCCCGATTACGTAACGCCCCCCACATCGGCCATCATCCAACACAAGCTCGGGGCGAAGAACGCTGGCTGTTTTGACATCAATGCCGCTTGCTGCGATCAGACCATAGCCCTTGCCGTTGGCTCCCACTACATAATGCTCGACCCAGCCATAGACCACGTGCTCATCGTGGCCCCTTACGCCATGACGAAGTGGGTGGATTGGAGCATCCCGTACCTCCACTGGCTCTTCGGGGATGGGGCTGGCGCTGTCGTCCTCTCCGTATCGGACGAGCCCGGCTACCTGGCCTCGAAGATAATCGCAGATGGAAGCTATTGGGATTGCTACGGCGTCTACGTGGGGGCCGCTAACCCCATAACGCTTGACATAGTGAAGGAGAACAAGCACATCCTCCGCTGGCACGAGAGCGGGCACAGGTACCCGGCCGACGTGAACGAGGCGAGGTGGCACAAGCTCATAAGGGAGACCGTGGAGAAAGCTGGCTACAAGGTAGAGGACCTCGATATGGTCTTCCTCACCCAGGTGAACGTGAACTCCATAAAGGTTACGATGGAGAAGCTCGGTCTCCCGCTCAGCAAGACGCACTGGATAACAGAGAAATGGGGCTACTGCGGCTCTGCCTGCGTCTTCATGGCCCTCTATGATGCCCTCAAGCAGGGGAAGATAAAGAAGGGCGATTTGATTTGCTTCTGTGCCTCGGGCGTGGGCTTCATCATGGCGACGGCCCTCTTCAGGTGGGTGTGATGATGGCCGAGCACGGCGTGCAAGTGCCCGTGGAGGGCTTCTGGATAAACAATTGGATTGCGAGGAGGGCCGATATCACGCCAGATTGGCTTGTCCTCGTGGACGAGGTAGATGGAGGCCGTTATATCACATACGCCCAGCTCAACGAGCGAGCGGATAGGCTCGCCCGCTTCTTACGAGACCGCCTCAGGGTGGAGAAGGGCGAGAGAGTGGCCATGCTGGCCTGGAACAGGGTAGAGGTGTTGGATTGCCTCTTTGCCTGCGCCAAAATAGGGGCGGTGTTTGCGCCGGTGAACGCCCGCCTCACGGCGAGGGAGATAGCCGATTACTTCTCCTCCATAAGGCCCAGGGTCCTCTTCTACGAGCCCGTCTTCGAGGAGAGGGTGAGGGAGCTCGTCGAGCTCGTGGGGATAGGAGAACTCGTCGTCATCGGCGAGGGAGGTCTCGGGGGCTCGAAGGCGTACGAGGAGGCGCTTAGGGAGCCCAGGCTGAAGGAGCCCGTGAGGGTGGGCCTCGAGGACCCGTGGATGCTCCTCCAGACGGGCGGGACGACGGGCAAGCCCAAGGCGGGCATCATCCCCTTCCGCATGGTGCTCTGGAACATCGTGAACACCGTGCGGGACCTCATCGTGCCGGGCGACACTACCATAACGGCCGTCCCCCTCTTCCACATAGGGGGCTATACGTACACCATACCGCTCCTCTTCTGGGGCGGGACGAACATACTGCTCTACCGCTGGAACATCGAGCGCTTCATAGAGCTCGTCGAGCGGGAGAGGCCGAGCTTCCTCTTCCTCGTGCCAGCCCAGCTGAAGATGCTTGTGGAGCACCCGAGGTTCAAGGATGCGGATTTCACGAGCGTTAGGTGGTTCACCAGCGGAGGGGCAGCCCAGACGGAGGAGATACGCCAGGCCTTCGATGAGAAAGGCCTGACGCTCAAGCAGGGCTACGGGCTCACGGAGATGGGGCCAGGTGTCTTCGCCCTCGACCCCTGGGACGCCAGGCGGAAGGCCGGCTCGATAGGGAAGCCCAATTACCTCGTTGAGGTCCGCGTGGTAGACGATGAGGGCCGGGACGTCGGACCAGGCCAAGACGGGGAGCTCCTCCTCAGGGGGCCCTCACTCTTTGGGGGCTATTGGCAGATGCCCGACGAGACGGCCAGGGCCTTTGAGGGCGGCTGGCTCCACACGGGCGACCTGGTCAGGTACGATGAGGAGGGCTACTTCTACATCGTGGGCCGGAAGAAGTTCGTGATAAGGAGCGGTTCCGAGAGCATCTACCCATGGGAGGTAGAGGCCGTCCTGAAGGAGCACCCGAAGGTGGAGGACGTGCTCGTCATAGGCGTCCCGGACGAGAAGTGGGGCGAGGTGCCGAAGGCCCTCGTGGTCGTGAGGGAGGGCGAGGAGCTGACAGGCGAGGAACTCGTGGCGTTCTGCGAGGGGAAGCTGGCCAGGTACAAGATACCGAGGTATATCCAGTTC
Organism: uncultured Candidatus Bathyarchaeia archaeon; assembly: GCA_964449495.1. Lineage (GTDB taxonomy): Archaea > Thermoproteota > Bathyarchaeia > EX4484-135 > EX4484-135 > EX4484-135. The sequence continues at coordinate 2,428 of CAYUYX010000011.1, read as the reverse complement.
GTGGAGGAGATACCGAGGAGCCCGGTCGGCAAGATAATCTGGCGGGAGGTAAGGGCTCGCTACGGCCAGCCCACGGGCGATTACGTGCGCAAGTAGGGGGGATAGATGCTATGCCGTATGCGTCCGTGAACGGGGCCCGCATATACTACGAGGTACACGGGGAAGGCGAGCCCGTCATCTTCCTCAACGGCATATTGGCCAACACGGCCAGCTGGGCCTTCCAATTGCCCGTTTTCTCCCGGGAGTTCGAGGTAATTCTCATGGACTTCAGGGGGCAGGGGCGCTCGGATAAGCCGAGGATGCGGTACACCATGGAGATGCACGCCGATGACGTGAGGGCGCTCCTCGACCATCTGGACATCCAGAGGGCGCATGTCGTCGGCATATCCTACGGGGCGGAGGTAGGTATGATATTCGCCCTGAGATACCCGGAGCGAGTCCGCTCCCTCGTGGTGGCCTGTGCTGTCAGCCACGTGGATAGGCCCATGAGGCTCAGGGCCGATAGGTGGCTCATGGCCGCGAGGTTAAGGAGCGGGCGCTTCCTCTTCCTGACCGTTGTCCCTGACATATACTCCGATGAGTTCTTAGAGGAGCGGTGGGAGTTCGTGCGTACGACGGCGCCGAGGTTCGACGAGGTAGATTTCGATGCCTTCATAGAGCTCCTCAAGAGCTTCTTGGAACTCGACATCACGGACGAGCTGGACAAGATAAGGGCGCCGACGCTCGTCATAGCTGGCGGCGAGGACCGGGTGAAGCCGCCCCGGTATTCGAGGCTCATACATGAGCGTATCCCCAACTCCGAGTTCGTCATTATAGAGGGCGCAGGCCACGTGGTCGTATGGGAGAAGCCAGCGGAGTTCAATAGCGTGGTCCTCAGCTTCCTGAAAAAGCATTCTGGGGGCGGCTCCTGAGGAGCTCCCTCATATTTCCTCATATCTCGGTTCTAAAGCTGGCTTCCCCTCATCAACGCTCCTGAGGAAGTCAAGGACGAGCTTGTTAAAATCCCCTGGTCTCTCTATGAAGAGGAGGTGGCCGCAGCCTTTGAAGATGACCAACCTGGAGTTGGGTATTCCGTCCAATAGCATCCTCGCGTTCTCCGGAGGCACCACCTTGTCCTCCGAGCCAGCCACTATGAGCGTCGGAGCCCTTATGCGGTCGAGCCTATCGAGGGAATCGAAGGAAGCCGCCGCCTGAGCCTGCCTCCAAATCGAGTAGGTCGGTGGTTTGTTCGCTATGTAGAAATCGAGGACGCGCTCTACCACCCCGGGCTCCTCGGCCACGAAGCGCTCCGAGAAGGCGGGGAGCAAGCGCATGCGGAGCCAATCCCTGAGAGGCATGGTTCCCTTGGGCATGTTCAGTACCTTGAAGGTCTCCAAGGGCATGGGAGCTCCCCTGATGCCGCAGGAGGTGGAGACGAGCACGAGGCTCCTCACGAGCTCAGGCCTCGAGATAGCGAGTTCTTGGGCGATGAAGCCCCCGAGGGAGACGCCGAGCACGTGAGCTTCCCCCAGGCCGGAGTCCTCGAGCACGCTCGCAGCATCCTCCGCCATCATAGATATCGTGTAGGGCTCATCAGGCTTATCGCTCAGGCCGACGCCACGGTTATCGAACACAATACACGTGTGCTCTCTTGCGAGGGGCTCGAGCTGGCGAAACCACATCCATGATGAGTATCCCCAGGACTCTATGAGGAGCAGGGGGGTGCCCTTCCCCCGGAGCTCGTAGTAGATGCGGACCTCGCCGGACCTGGCGAACGGCATGGCAGAGACAGGCCTCCTCCGGCGCTTTAAAACTATCGGTGAGCGTGTCCTTCGATGATGTGCCGCCCGAGCCCGGATGTACGAGGCATCATGAGGATGGCCGAAAAGGCTAAAGAAAGGCGGTCGCCCCTGAAGCACATGGTCATCGCAAGAGCCTGGAGGACCAGGGTTCGCAGGCCGAGGAAATTCATCCTGAGAATTCTCCGTGCTCCTCGCCACAAGCTCGGGGCAAAGCACGGGAGGAGGCGGAGGACCCGGACGCCCCCCTGTTCGCCACCGTCATCTACGGGAGGGTGAAGCCCATCACCGAGGCCGCCTTCGCCAAGGCCCTCCGTGAATTGGCCGAGAGGGCCGGGATACGGAGGCAGATAAGGCCCTATTCGCTACGCCACACCAGGATGACCGACCTTGCGAAGGTCCTCACCGAACAGGAACTCAAGCTGGTGGCCGGGTGGACGAAGGACAGTAAGATGGCCCGGAGATACGTCCACCTGTCCGGGCGGGACGCCCTTGCGGCCGTCCTCAGGGCCGAAGGCCTCTCCCGCGAGGAGGCGAAAGGGGAGAGGGAGCCGCTCTTGCCCTCACGGAGGTGCCCGAGGTGCGGTGCGACAAACGCCCCGGAGGCACGATACTGCTCACGGTGCGGGTGGTGCCTCTCGGAGGAAGCC
>CAYUYX010000010.1:12959-15246 GCA_964449495.1 uncultured Candidatus Bathyarchaeia archaeon | reverse complement strand
ATGTCCTCGTCCGTTAGCACAGCGTCGTCGGCCTCCCTGTCCGGGCCGAAGGAGATGTAGAGCACATCTGCCTCCCTGTCGTAGGCCACGCTCAGGCCCCTCAGGTCTATCCTGACCTCCAACGCCTCCTCCATACCACCCGCCTCCTCCTGATCAGCCTATCGGCCTTGGAGGTGAAGAAGGCGGTGATTATTATACCTTTGTCCTCCCGGTAGACCACGACCAAGTGCTTGGGGCCCACCGGCGTTACCTCGTAAAACCTCATGGCTAAGAGTTCCTCCCCGTGCCCATGGACGACGATATCGGGCTCCTCCACCGCCTCGATTATCATGGCCTCACAGCCCCTCAGCTCCGGATGCTTGGCCAAGATGGTCTCCAATCTCTCGTCCGAGAGGGACACGTAGGCTCCTCCCACGGTTCTGGCACGTAACGCCATGCGAGCGTCCTCCTCGGGACTTCTCCCCCGGCTGGCCGGAAGGCCATTTAAATGTGCGGTGGGCTTATCCCCCCGGGTGCCCCTGGCCTTGAAGGTCGTCCGTGTGGCGATGAGGGGGCCCTGAGGGAGCTGGGGATTAAAGATGTGTTAGGCACTTCCCCGGGCCCCCCTCCCGTGAAGGGCCGCCGCTCGATGGGGCCTCAGGCTTATAGAGGTCGGCACGCCCTCCCGGGCCGGTGGCACCAGGTGGGCAGCAGGACGGTGGGCATCCGCCTGCCCGAGGAGTTGGCCATCCTCTTGGAGCGGGACGAGGTGCTCAAATCCATGGCCGAGGGCCTCTTGGCCGAGGAGCTGGGCAGGCTCCTCCTGAAGGTCCTGGTGCTCGATAAGCTGGCCGAGCGCTCAGAGCTCACGGAGCAGGACGTCGTGGAGCTGGATAAGCGCATCAAGAGGGGGCTGAGGTCGAGGATTGAGGCTGAGGCTGGTGCTGGACACGAATAAGGCCATCTCATCCCTCGTGAGGGACGGGCTCGTCAGGAGGCTCATCCTCCATCCGGCCGTGGAGCTATACGCCCCAGAGTTCCTCATCAAGGAGATAGCGAAGCACGAGGAAGAGATATTAAGGAAGGTCCCGGGGGAGCTCTTTCGCATCATGATGGGTGAGCTCAAGGGAAAATTGATAAGTGTTGAGGCCGGGGAGCTCCTGGCCCTCCGAGGGGAGGCAGAGCGCATCGCCCGGGAATTCGATATAGACGATTGGCCCTTTGTGGCGTCAGCGCTCAGGTTAGGGATACCGATATGGACGAATGATAGAGCCCTCATCGAGCACAGCCTGAGGTCATCCATCTACCTGGCGGTAGATACTGTAGCCCTGCTAAAGGCGCTGAGGGGCGAGCTAGATCTAGAGGATTGGCGGGCCGTGAAGGAGGATATCAGGACGAGGATACGATGCTAACTACGCTTGAAAGCATTTAAACACGGCACCTGCCTACGTTTCGGGGGCATGAGCTCTGCCCGAGGTGGAGGAGGCCCTCGCCCAGGCCGAGGCCACGGCCATCGAGCTGGTGAGGCTCGGGAGAGTAGAGGATGCCTTGAAGTGTGTCTTCGGAGCCATCCGGGAAGCCCTGAGACCTCTAGTGGAGAGCGTAAAGAGACAGGGGGAAATGCTGAGCGACCTCATGGAGAGCGTCGGAGAACTCAGGAGGAATGTGGACAAGCTCACGGCGGACGTTGGGGAGCTGACCAAGAACGTGGATAAGTTGGCCGAGAGCGTGGCCGACCTCAGAGACATAGTCGCTAAGCATGAGGGGGCCATCAGGGAGTTCCGGGGCTGGAGAACAGAGTGGGACGTAGCCGATAGGCTTGAGGCGTGGTTCAAGAGAAAGGCGCCAGAATACGAGATAATCAAATGGTTTAAAATGGGTGCAGATGTGCTCATAGAGGGAAAGGGCATCCTGGTGGCCGTGGAGATAACCACCGTCCCGTATCGAGAGGCCGTGGATAGGGTGAAGAATGGCGTAGGAGCCGTAAAGAACGCCTGGGGCCGTGAGCCAGATGTGCTCGTTATCTGGTCTGAATCGGGCGTCGTGCCAGAGGAAGTGGCCAAATACGCAGCCGAGAGAGGGGTGAGGGTAGTCAGGGGCGTAAGGGAGCTTAGGGCGCTTCTGGACGAAGTGGCCAAGACGAAAGAGGGGGTCCTTGGCTGAAACCGCATCGCTCAGGGAACCTAAGCGCCCAGAAAAGCGATCTTATCAAATGAATAAAGGCTATAGAGGGCCTCAGAGGCCCAATTCCTCCCTCAGGGCCTCCCTCACGTCGTCGGGGAGCGGGCCGAGCTCCTCCACCATGGCC
>CAYUYX010000010.1:0-12949 GCA_964449495.1 uncultured Candidatus Bathyarchaeia archaeon | reverse complement strand
GGCCACCTGCTCATCGAATATGCCGGCTATCTTCCTGTAGGCCGGGAGCTCCACGAGGCTGGCCCAGAGCCTTGCGTCCTCCACGCCCCTCCCCATGAGCTCGTCGTAGAGCCTGTCCACCCGCTCCTTAACGAAGCGCTCATAGACATCGTGCTGCCCCTCGATGAGTATCACGCCATCGGCCCCGAGGGCGAAGGCTGCGAGCACCTCCTTCAGGCCCAGCCTCGCCGTCGTGGGGACGGGCACCACGACCACCTTCGGCGTGTAGTTGGTCCTGTCCAGGCCCACGAAGTCCACGCCCGTGTAGGCGATTGTCTTCTCCACGAAGGCCACGAGGCGTACCTCGCCGGGCTCCTTATCGGCCATCAGGCCCCTGAGGCTCGCTATGAGCTGCTCCCTCGTGCTGTTTGCGAACTCTATGGCCTCCCTCGGGCACTCCGGCACGCAGGCGCCGCAGCCAGCGCACACGAAGGGGTTTATGTCCGCCACTCTCGCCTCCGAGCGCTCCACGAGCTCTATGGCCCCCACCGGGCACACCTCCACGCACCTCCCACAGCCATCGCAGGCCTCAGCTATGACGAAGGCCTTCTCGGGGCTCGTCTTCACCACGCCCTCCCCGAGGAACTCGGCGGCCCTTGAGGCGGCCGCAAGGGCGTCCGAGACCGTATCCCTTATGTCCTTTGGCCCGGTGGCGCAGCCGCACACGAAGATGCCGGAGCGGAGCGTGTCCACGGGGTCGAGCTTCGGGTGCTTCTCCTGCACGAAGCCATCTGGCCCGAGGGCGAGGCCCAACATCCTCGCCAGCTCATCGAGGCCCTTCGGCGCCACCATGGGGGTGGCGAGGGCCACCATGTCGAAGGGCTCTTCTATGACCCGGCCCGAGAGGGTGTCCTCGGCCCGCACCACGAGGCGCCCGTCCTTATCACGCCAGACCTCCGCAACCTTGCCGCGCACGAACTTCACGCCCGCTTCCTCGGCCCGCCAGTAGAGCTCCTCGTAGCCCCGCCCGGCGGCCCTTATGTCCGTGTAGAATATCCACACATCGATGTCGAACTGCTCCCTGAGGAGCACGGACTGCTTGAGCGAGTACATGCAGCACACCCTCGAGCAATACGGGACGTGGCGATGCCTATCCCTTGAGCCAGCGCACAGGACTATGGCGAGCTTCCCGACATCACGCCCATCGCTGAAGCGCTTCACGTATCCGCCCGTTGGGCCGAAGAGGCTCGTGAGGCGCTCCAGCTCCATCATGGTTATCACGTCCTCGTAGAGCCCGTAGCCGTATTCCTCGAGCTTCCTGGCGTCGTAGAGCTCGTAGCCCGTGGCCACTATGATGGAGCCCACCTCGAGCTCCAACGAGCGGCCCTTGTCTTCCAAGTTTATGGCCTTAGCCGGGCATATCTCTGCGCACTTCCCGCAGCGGGTGCAGTGCTCGAAATCTATCACGTATGCGTACGGGACGGCCTGCTTGAACGGTATGTAGGCCGCCTTCCTCATCGAGCGGTACTCGTTGAACTCATCCGGCACCTCCACCGGGCAGACACGGGCGCAGGCCCCGCAGCCCCTGCAGGCCTCTACGTCCACGCCCCTGGGCTTCACGAAGACCTCCACCTTGTAGCGGCCCGGGTATCCGCTTACGGCCCTCACCTCTGCGTTCGTGAGGAGCTCGACCTTTGGGTGGCGCCCTACCTCGGCCATCCTCGGCGTGAGGATGCACTGAGCGCAATCTATGGTGGGGAAGACCTTCGTGAGCTTCGCCATGTGGCCCCCTATGCTCGGGTAGCGCTCCACGAGGTAGACATCGTAGCCCATGTTCCCCAGCTCTATGGAGGCCATTATGCCGGCTATGCCGCCGCCTATGACCAGGACGGAGCGGGAGCACTTCTCGCTTATCTCCTCAAGGGGCTCAAGCTTCAGGGCCCTCTCGTAACCAGCCCTCACGAGCCTTATGGCCTTCTTCGTGGCCTCCTCCGAGCGCTTTGGGCCGTGCACCCAAGAGCAGTGCTCACGGATGTTCACGAACTCGAGCATGTAGGGGTTCAGGCCGGCCCTGGCCAGGACGGCCTGGAACGTCGGGAGGTGCATCCTCGGCGTGCAACAGGCCACCACCACCCTGTCGAGCTTGTGCTTCTCTATCGCCCTCGCTATGTTGTCCTGGGCTGGCTTGGAGCACAGGTACTCCTCGTCTTTGGCCACCACGACGTTAGGCCACTTCCTCGCCTCTTCTACGACGGCTTTCACATCTACCACATCGCTTATGTTGCCCCCGCAGTGGCAGACGAAGACGCCTACACGGCTTTCCTCGCCCAAGCTCGTCCCCAGGGCACCGCCCGGGGTCCGATTTAAAGCGTTTAGGTCATCCTATGGGCAGCCTTATCGGTGATTTAGTAAAACTTAAATTTATTGGTAGCTCAGGAAAGAGGGGCGGGAGATGTGGCTCCAAACGAGCATATGACCCAGGACATACTTAGGGAAATAAGAGCCTCGCCTAATGTCTTGGGCGCAGCCCTCATTAAAGGGGGGGAGATAAGCTTCTCGACGTTACCGGGCGCTAAAATCGCTTTACTCAGACTTATCGCCAAGAGATTAGAGCATATAGGCCGATTCGGCGATTACGTGGTCAAGAAAACGCCTTCATCATCTTTGATAGCTGTTAAGGGGCCTGGTCCCTACGTCCTTGCCGTTGAGGGGAGGGGGCCCGATGGGGTCCTCATATCCGTGGCCACCCGCCTCGCGCTCAAGCTGGAGGAAAGCCTCGGGCTCGGCCACGACCTGCCGTCCGACCAAAAACCCGGCTCATCCTCCCCCGCCCCCGTGAGCCTTTCCCCGAACGCTGTGCCCGTTATCAAGCCGGTGTTCTCTGCGGAAATAGCTATCGATGCTGATGTCCTGAGGCTCCTGAGGCACGTAGATGGGCTGAGCGACGTGAGGGCCCTGGCGAGGGCCTTAGGGATTACGCAGGAAGAAGCCTTGAGCGCCATCGCAAGGCTCGTCCGCGCCGGGATAGTCCACGTAAGGACGAGGGCGCACGAGGAAGAGGACAGGGCGTTGCTCAAGTTGGCTAAGGTGGCCTACGAACTCGATGAGCGCTTATCGGGGCCGGATGAGGCCCTGAGGATGCTGGGCAGTGCAGACGACATCCTGAGGCTTATCGCCGCCAATCTCCATAGAGGTCTGACGGCCGTGGACTACAAGCGCCTGGCCGAGGAGGCCGGCCTCGATGCGAGCTTGCCCTCGATAATAAGGGCGCTCGAGTCCCTCAGGTCCATGGGGATAGCGCGGAGGAAGGGCGAGAAGCGTCGGTCAGGCGAGGGGGTGAGGAGGGATATCCCGCCAACAGCCATATCGGTACTGCTCACGACCATACACTGAGGGGGGAGCTATGGCCGGCCGGAACACGCTAACGGAGAATACACCTTCCCGATATCTGCTCAGCAAAAAAGCTAAAAAGGAGAAGAATGGGGGAGCGTGGTGAGGGCATGGATAGGTTCGAGGCTTGCGTAAGGCTAAGGAGATTGCTTAGCGATGAATTACTCAGGAAGCTTATCAACAAGCTACTTGACAGCGAGACGGCAAGGATAGAGCCTGTCTTCTTTCCTCATGAGGGCTTCAGGTACAAGAAGGCAGAGGAAACCATGGAGTTAGATGCGGATACCACCCGCAAGCTGCTTAAGGAACTCCACCAGGTCGGCATCCTCAAGAAAATCCTCTTCGATAAGACCGTTTTTTGCCCCGATTGCGGTTCCCCGAACGTATCCGTGCACTTCAACTGCCCGAGCTGTGGGGACATGGATACCTCGAAGTTATCCCTCGTGGAAGACCTCGCATGCGGTTATATAGGGAAGGAGGACGAGTTCAAGCAGGATGGCAAGCTGATTTGCCCGCACTGTGGGAGGCAGCTCGTCAAGCCCGGCGTCGACTTCAGGAGGGTGGGCATCTGGTACGTATGTAATAGGTGTGGGAACGAGTTCGATATACCGGTGATAACCTATACGTGCCGGGAGTGCAAGCGGGTCTTCTCCACGGAGGAGGCCACCTACGAGCCCGTTTACGCGTATGAGCTCGACGAGAGCGTTAGGGAGGTGGCCCTGACGATAAGGAGCATCCTCGGCTCCCTCATGGGCCTCCTCCGCTCGAGGGGCTTCATGGTGGAGAGCCCGGGCATAGTCAACGGCCGCTCAGGCCAGAAACACGTGTTCGACCTCATAGCCAGGGGGGGCTCCGGGAAGTCCATGGCCGTGGAGGTCTACATCTCCGACAAGCCCCTCCCCGAGAGGGTGGTAACCACCACTTTTGCGAAGTTCTACGACACGACCTTCTCAGACGCCATCCTCATAGCCATCCCGCGGGTGAGGGAGGAGGGGCGTAGGTTAGCTGACCTGTACAGGATTCACCTGATTGAGGGGATGAAGAGGGACGAAATCCTGCGGAACTTCAGGTCGGTCGCAGGGCTCTCCTGAGCTCAACCGAGCCCGAGGAGGGCCCAGAGCCAGCCCGGTTGTAGCATCTCCCTGAAGGTCATGAGGGTGGCGATGAGCATTATAATCACGTGCTTCAGGCCCCCATGGGCCCGTCCTTCCCCGAGGACGCCGGCTATGAGGCCGCTGAACGTGGCCAGGATGATGCCCATGTGGTAGAGGAGGAGCCAGCATACGTACGGGTTGAGGGGCGTTATGCCCCCGACGGCCGGGATGCGCGCCATGGGGACGAAGAACGATGTGTAGAGCACGTACATCACGAGGAGGAATATGAAGAAGGATATGTACGTTACGAATATGTACGGCTTGAGGGTCGCCTTCCTCTCCTCCTCCATGGCCTGGAAGGTGGCCGTTGCCTGGGCCAGGGGCGTGAAGATGCGCTCGACGACCCCGCCCGAGCGGTTCGCCTCTATTATGAGCGTGGCCACGCGCCTCGCAAGGGGGGTATCCACGCGCTTCATGAACATCTCGAGGGCCTCCTCGAAGCTCATCCCCCACGATATCTTCGCCATGACGAGCCTTATCTCATCGCGGAGCGGGCCAGATATCCCCTCCCCCGCCTCCCTGAAGGCTCTGAGGAGCGGGAGGCCCGTTAGCTGGGCATGGGCTATGCCCTCGAGGAACCGCGGGAGGGCCTTGTCTATCGCCTTCCTCCACCGGCGGTCCAGGGCGTCGAGCACGGCGGGGGGCGCCAGGGCCAACACGAGGGCGAGGGTGAGCTGGTACTGGAAGGCCGGGCTGAGGGGGCCGTAGCTGATGAGGCCGAGGGCGACGAGCATAAGGGCCACGAGACCTGAGGCGGCCCAGGCCGTCTGCATCCACTTCTTGCTTATCCTCGGCATTCTCACTCCCCCGGCGTCAGGGCCTTAGCTACGACGAGCATGCCGAGCCCGCCGAGGGGCAGGAAGATGTAAATTATAATTTGGAGGAGCCCGAGCGGCCCGAAAAGGCCTCCCACGCCGCCGAGGAGGGCCATGAGGGCGAGCATGATGGTTATGAATATGGGGCCAGCGACGAAGAGGGCTACGAAGGCCTCCCCGAAGACGGAGAGGGTCTCGGTCACCTCCTTCAGCTTCACCCTCTGCGTCCTGAGGGCTTCCTCTGTTGCGCCGCGGAGGTAGTTCCCGAGGTCCCCGCCCGTGTAGATGGTGCTCACGATGCCGTCGAGGAAGGCCCTGAGGCGCTGGGACGGGGATAGCTGGGCCGCCCTGAGGATGGCGGAGAGGGCGTCGAAGCCGAGGAACTCCACGTCCCGGACGATGGTGGATGCTATCGGCGTTATAGAGGGGATGATGTTCCCCCTCGCCAGGGACTTGAATATCTCGTACGGGTTCACGCCGGCGCTCGCCATGACGGCCATGTAGCTGGCTATGAACGGGAGGTCCCGCTCTATCTCGGTCCTCATCCTCCTTATGCGGAGCATCGGGTAGCCGTAGAATGCGAGGAAGACGCAGCCCCAGGCCCCCCCGAAGGCGAGGAGGGAGAAGAAGAGGGCCCCGATGATGGGCATGTGGGCTATGAAGAAGGAGGAGATGAAGGTGGCCAAGAAGGCCCCGGAGCTCGATATGACACCGGATAGGAGCAGGAGGCTCATGTAGCTGCTCGGCCCAACGCCCATGTAGGCTCGCCTGACCAGCTCTGCGAGGCCGGGGAAGCGGACAGTTAGGCGCTCCGAGATTTCCCCGAACACCCGGTAGGCGAGGACGTACACAGGCTCGAGGTTCATGTTCCCATCCTCGCCTTCATGAGCACCCTCTTCGGGTCGGCGTAGTACTCCCTTATGATGGAGGCCACCGTCTTATAATCCCTCAGGTTCTTCCGGACCATCCAGTCGAGCACCAGCTTCCTCCTCCCGAGCTCGCGCTCGACCTCGTCCATCGTTATGCCCTTCTCCGCCGCTATCTCCTCGAGCTGGTAGCTCCGGCCGAGGTAGGCGTAGGTATCCGTCGCCGGGTCCCACCTGAAGACCTCGAGAATCCTCGGGTTCAGGGTCTCGAGGTCGAGGCCCGTTACCTCCGCCACCACCTTTGTGCGCCTCACGGGGCGCCCCTTCAGCTCCGTGCGGACCTGGAGGGTTATCACGTCGAGGGCCTCGAAGAAGACCTTCGGGATGTTCATGGGCTTCGACTCGAGCCTCTTGAAAATGCGGTCTATCGTCTCGGCGTGAATAGTGCAGAAGCCGAGGTGTCCTGTGGCCATAGCCTGGAAGAGCACGTAGGCCTCCTCGCCCCTGACCTCGCCCACTATTATGTAATCTGGCCTCTGCCTCAGGGCGGCCTTGACGAGGTCGAAGAGCGTTATAGCGCCTCTCCCCTCGGGCCCGTAGCCAGCCCGGGTTATGGACGCAATCCAGTTCTCGTGCGGGAGGTTCAGCTCGGGCGTCTCCTCAACGGTAACTATCTTGTACTCCGGCCTTATGAACATGGAGAGGCAGTTGAGGAGCGTGGTGTTGTGCAGGAAGATGCCGCCGAAGCCTCCCACGAAGTTCTGGACGGGGTTCACCTCCATGTCGTACACGTAGCGGCCCGGGTAGAGCACCGGCTCAACCTCCATCACCTCGTCCCAGAATATGTGAGAGTTCGTGAGCAGCTCCAGCCTCCTCTTAGCCTCCGAGGGCGGTAGCTTGCTCAGCCACCTGGCCAGCGTGCTCCTCCCCACGGCCTCCCTGCCCGTTATGTAGGAGTTCAGGGAGTTGTGAAGTTCCCTGAAGTTGGGAGAGCCCCTTATGGCCTCTCTCAGCAGCTCCGGGACGGGCAGGGTATCCACGTTGGTGTGCTCCCTCGCCCCCTCCCTGGCCCTGAGGGCCTCATTGAGCTTCTCGGCTTTCAAGCCCACCATGCCTATGCTGCTCGCAAACTTGGCCACATCTCTCCCATACATGACTACCCTGTAATACGTGGCGTCCCCAACCGTCCTGCGGTAACAGCGTGCGACTATGCCGAAGTAGAGGAGCAGGTACATCAGCCCGTCGGCGAGCTCCCTGCTCTTTGTACAGGCCTCCACGTGGCCGTTGTGCACGTGCCCATCGCCCGAGAAGTAGCCTCTGAGGAACTCGGCCACGAGCCTCCTCGGGAGGCCGAACACCACGCTTGGCACCCTCTTGTTCTCGGCGCCAGCCTCAAGGCCCAGGACGTGCTCCATGAGAACCCTCAGCGGCCTTGAGCCAACATCCAGTCTCCCCCTGGTGCGGCCGTGCCTCCTGAGCGTCAGGCCCAGCTTGGACAGGATACGCTCTATATCGGCTACTATGGCCTCGTCCGTGCTATAGAGCGTCGGCCCGCTGTAGTAGAGGCCCTCGGCCACCCAGTAGCCGAGGAAGCGGCAGAAGTCCTCGTCCAACTCCATTAGGGCCCTTATCCTGCCCCTCTTGTTGGTCTTAGACCTGACGTACAGCTCCTCCGGCCTATACGCCAGATGAAGCTCACGAGCAAGCCTGGCGAAGGCCGAGACCCTCAGGGCCACGGTCGGCTTGCGTAGCTTCTCCCTGAGGCTCCTGGGCTTGAGGCCCACCAGCCTGGCCGTGGTCTCTAAGCCGAGCCTCCTGACGGCCTCCGCCAAGTAAGGCCTCACGTCCTCCACGTAGAGGCCGTGGTCCTCCTCCGCCAGGGTCTCGACCAGATTTATCCTGGCCTCGATGCCGGGGCTTGGGAGCTCCCTCGGGACCGCTATCCTGTCTCCCGGCCTCAGCTCCCTTGCTGGCGTGGCGGCTATAGCGCCATCCTCCAAGAGCCTGAAGACCGAGTGGTCGCCCGTGGCCACTACCTCACGGCCGCTCCTCGTCCTGATGCGGTAGAGCACGGACGGGGCCTCGTGCCTTATGATGGCCGTTACCTTCCTCAGGGCCACCTTTAAATCCGGGCCGAAGGCTGGCACGTAGAGGCCATCGCACCTTATGACCTCGTAGTCGCCTCTACGCTCAACCCTGGCGCCCGAGGCAAGCAGGCGGTCAGCTAGCTCGCCTATGGGCGTTAGCTCAAATCCCTCCGGCGTCTTGACGAGGACCCTCTCCTCAGCCGGCACGCTCTTGCCCGTGGCGATGCCGCCCGCCACGATTACGGAGCGCTTGTTCTCTATGACGTACCAGAAGTAAGCGGCCATCTCCGTGGAGAGGGTGTTGAGCCTTATGAGGTCGACGATGGTGAAGGGCTCCCGCCTGAACTTGCGGATGGTGAAGGTGCTCCCCCGCCTGGTCACCTCCGTCCCGAGCGTCAGGACAGCTCGAGAGCCATCCGGGAGCCGGGCCTCCACTATGGGGTTTGCTATCGAGATGTGCTTGCCGGCCTTGTAGGCGAGCCTTATGATGAAGGAGCTGAGCTCCTCCTCCGTCTCGAACTTCACGGTCGTGGGGATGGACTCGTAATCCCTGTGCCACACGAATATGGGGATGCCGGGGCCATCGCAGGATATGTCCTCTATGAGGGGGTCTATCATCAGGGGCTCTATCTTCCCGTAGCCTATGAAGTCCCTCGATATGTAGTAGAACATCTTGTCGAGGCTCTCCTTCGAGAGCTTCATCTTGTACTTCTTCACGACACGCTCAATCTCCTTCTTGAGGTGCTCCTCCGCCTTCTCGCGGTCCTCAAAGCTCTCTAAATCCACCTTCAGCTCGTCGAGGAGGCGTTTCTTCAGCTCCTCTAAGGCCTTCTTCTCCTCCTCCGTGAGGGTGGGCTCCACCACCTCGTATATTATCTCCTCGGTTATGGGGTTTCTCTTTATGGCTGCGTAAGAGTAGGGCCTCCTGAGCGGGTAGGCCTCCTTGAGTATCATGGCCCTCGGTCTCGGCCTCGGGGCCGTGAGAACCCCAACGCTCGCGGCCTCATCCCTCGCCAATAGGGCCACCATGTGGACCTTGTTTAAACAGAGGGATTAAGCTTTACTCCCATCCTCGTGATGGCCTGGGCCATTGGCTGCCCGCTCATGGGGTTCCACGGGCCAGATTTAGCCCGGCTCTGAACGCCCTCAAATCCACGTCTATGAAGCGCTTCCCCACGCTCTCCGATATGGCTTTCTCCATGGATGACGTGCTGACGAGGCCCGTGGAGGCCACGAGAGCCCCGAGGGCCACCATGTTGGCGAGCTTCCCCGAGCCAGCCTCACGCTCGGCGGTTTCAACGAGCGGGAGGACGAGCTTCCTCGCTCTAACATCGCTTAAAAGGGCCTCGAGGGTCCTATCGGCGAGAATCAGGCCTTCCTCCGCCAGGGAGCTCGTAAAGCGGAGCCCGGGCTCGGCGAGGATGACGAGGACATCCGGCCTTCGCACAAACGGGTACCTTATGCGCTCGTCCGAGATTATCACGTCCGCCTCGACGGGCGCCCCCCGGACGCGGGCGCTGTAGGCCTGGGTGCACACGACCTGTTTGCCATCGTAGAAGGCCCCTAAGGCCAAGATATGGCCGGCGAGGACGATGCCCTGGCCACCAACGCCTGCGAGCTTCACCTCGACCCTCAAGGCGAGCCACCAGGGCCCCATCGCCCGGGCGTGAATAAGGCCTTCCTAAGCCGGGACATCGCGCCCGAGCCGGCGGATACGAGGGCCTCCACGAGCTCCTCATACCTCCCCATACCTCCCCATAGCGCCCCTCTTCGCACGCCTCCCCCTCCCGCTCAAGATACGGTGAAGCTCGTCTCCTCGGTCGGGGAGGCCGAAACCTCTTCTCACATCTATTCCGCACTCCTTAGCGACCATCAATATCCATTCCTCAAGCCTCGGGCATAGCACCACGACAAAATTATTGCGCTCTCGGTCTACTAACAGCTCTAAGCCGTGTCTATCGTCCCTCCCGAGAGAGCTAAGGCGCCGTAAGTAAGGATGTCGTGCTCTCCCGGGGTCTTCATCGACAAGGCCTATCCAATCTCGTCCCCTCTCCAGCCTATCCGCAACCCTTGAGCTTCCGTGGGCGTGAAGCACCTGCCTTCGCCTTATGCCGAGCTTGAGGACGAGGATGAGGTCGGCATCGCACTCGACGGCATAGCGCCTCAGGCCCCCTCACCTGGCACGAAGATGTCGAGGTTGAAGAAGACATCGGATGTCATGCCGAGGAGGTCTTCCAACTCCTCCTCGCTCAATAGCTTCGCCCTGGTCTCATAGCCCGCCAGATAGGTGATATATACTGCCAGCTCCTTAACGGGCGTCTTCTCGATGAGCGAGAGCAGGAAGTAGGGGTTGTGGGTGGTTATGAAATACTGATTGTGCTTGTCCATGGCTATGCGCTCTGCTAAGTATTTCGTATAAGTGGGAAAAGCGTGGGCCTCCGGCTCCTCCATGGTTATGACGGCGTCCTCGTTGCTCTCTACGGCCGCCAAGTGGAAGATGAGGCGGCGGAGCGTGTCGGAGACGAGCTCGTATGGGAGGAGCCTGATATCGCCCCTTAATTCCCACATCACAAATAGAGAGGGCTGGAACTCGTCCAAGACGAGCTTCTGGTCGAAGGCCTCGAAAAAATCCTGAACCAGGGACCTTAAGGAGGGGTTGAGGGCGAGGACTACGGGAAGGTTCCTCCCATCCGGCGGGAGCAGGAAGGGCCTATCGTCTCCGCTGAAGGCGATGTCTCGTCTAAATCTGTAAAAACGTATGAAGGAGAACTCCTTCATCACCCTATGCCGTGGTGGCCCTCCCGAGCTTATGCGTAGTATTATCTCCGTATCTCCTCCTCTGAATAGCGCTTCTCCTGCTCGCTTGTCAAACTGCCCTGTCAATTCTTGTTCATCGATAGCTATCTTAATCTCGCCTTCCACATCGTAATTGTGGAATAGCTGGTGCGGCATGGCCATTCTCACGTAATCTGAGAATCTCCCTCCATACGCCATGAAGGAGAGGAGCCCCAGGGCCTCCAATATGTTGGATTTCCCCGTGTTGGGCTCCCCTATGAAGACGTTCACCCGCTTGCATTCGAGCTCGAGGTCCCTTATGGACTTGAAGTTCTCTATGGCAAGGCGCTTTATCAAGCCATCCGCACCTCGTGAGTTGGCCCGTATCCCCTTCTTTTAAGCTATGCTCGCCCGCCCGAGAGCGCCCTCATCCTGTCCAACAGGCCCGGCTCATCTCTATCCGCGAAGGCGCCCACCACTATCCGGCCCTCGAGCTCCTCGGCCCCCATGCGCTCTGCCTCCCGCACGGAAATCGAAGCCCGCTCGAACCAAGCCAGCATGGCCTTGGCGTCCATGCCGAGTCTTCGCCCGAAGTTCGTGGGGCACTGGCTGACGGCTTCCACGAACCTGAGCCCCCGGCCGGTGAGGGCCCTCTTGAAGGCCTCCGTGAGCTCCCGCCTGTGGGCTGTGGTCCAGCGGGCCGAGTAGTTTGCGCCGGCTACCGCCACCACCCTGGCCACGTCGAGGGGCCTCTCGAAGGAGCCGTGGGGCGTGGTGGTCGTGCGGGCGCCTAAGGGCGTGGTGGGCGCTACCTGGCCGCCCGTCATGCCGTAAACCATGTTGTTCACCATGATGACCGTTATGTCCGTGTTCCTCCTGGCGGCGTGAACGAGGTGGCCGAGCCCTATGCCAGCTATATCGCCATCTCCCCCGAAGACGACCACGTTCAGCTCAGGCCTGGCCAGCTTCACGCCCGTTGCGACCGGGATAGCTCGGCCGTGCGGCGTGTGGATGCTGTCGGCATCGAAGTAGGGCGAGGGAATCCAGGCCGCACACCCTATCCCGCTGCAGAACACGAAGCCCGAGAGGTCATCGTGGCCGAGCTCCCAGACGGCCCTCAGGAAGCAGGAGATGACCGTGTAGCAACCGCAGCCCGGGCAGAAGGGGAGCTTTAGGCCCGGCCTTAGGTACCTGCGCACGGAGAAGCCCCTCCCGCTCAACGCTCAATCACCTCCCTGACGAAATCGGCCAGCTCCTCGGGCGTCGGGAGCTCTCCTCCTCCCACCCGTGAGAACCCGATGACCCTCGCCAGGCCGGAAGCGGCCCGTTCTACCTCGCGGACGAGCTGGCCCATGTTGAGCTCCGGGACCACCACGGCCTTCGCCCTGGCGGCGAGCTCCCTGACAACACTATCTGGGAATGGCCAGACGGTCCTGAGCCTCAGACCGCAAGCCCTTCGGCCCTCGGAGCGCAGTATCTCGACCGCTTCTTCAACGGACCTCGATACGGAACCGAGGGATACGAAGGCTACATCGAGGCGGCCTTCTCCATCGCCGACGAGCTCGTAATCGACGAGCTCCTTAGCGACCTCCCTTATCTTATGCACGAGGCGCCTTATGAGCCTCCTATGGACGAGGGGGTCCCTCGTGAAGCGGAGGCCTCTCTCGTCGTGCGTTGAGCCCGTAACGGGCACCTTGAAGCCATCGCCTAACCTCGGCATGGGGGGGACGAGCTCCGGGCCGAAGAACTCAGAGCGCCCTTTCTCAGGCCTCCTCCGCTCTGGGACGCTCACCTCGTCCGGGACGAGCACGTTCTCCCGCATGTGGGCGATTATCTCGTCCGAGAGGACCACCACGGGGGTCCTCAAGCGCTCAGATATATCG
>CAYUYX010000009.1:13478-16002 GCA_964449495.1 uncultured Candidatus Bathyarchaeia archaeon | reverse complement strand
GCTGACGCCAAGGGACCCCGTGAGCTTCTACCACGTCAGCAAGGTGCAGGACACGTTCAACATCTACGAGGCCTGCAAGTACTGGTGGCTCCGCTCCTACGACGTCATGCAGGGCGTCATCTATGGCGTCCACACGGACGAGGTAGCGGCTGACCCGAGGCTCAGGACACGCCTCGACGTGGACGAGTGGTTCGGCACCGTAGTGAACCGCTTCGTCTGCCAGGCCATATTGGGCATGCCGCTGACGGTCTACGGCGAGGGGGAGCAGATTAGGGGCTTCATCGCCCTCGAGGACGCAATGGAGTGCATGGTGAGGCTCATCTCGTCCCCGCCCGAGCCAGGCCAGTACGCCGTCGTGAACCAGGTCTCCGGCCTCTACAAGGTCATAGAGCTGGCCGAGATAGTTGCGGAAGTGGCCGAGGAGTTCGGCTACCCCACGACCATCCAGAAGCTGGAGAACCCGAGGGTGGAGGCCGACCTGCACCCCTACGAGGTCGTCTCGGAGAACCTCCCGCTCCTCTTCGGCTTCAGGCCGAAGGTAACGCCCAGGCTCGAGATAACCAGGATGTTCGAGCTCCTCACCCAGCCCCACATAGTGGAGAGGATAAAGAAGGTGGCCCACGCCATCATGCCCATCACCTGGTGGTCGGGCGAGAAGAGGGAGCCCGCCGTCCTGGATATCTTCAAGCCAAAGACAAGGCCTAAGGGACCGTACAAGCCTACGCTGCACACGGGCCTCAAGCCAACGATATACGTTAAGGCGGCTAAGAGGGCGGAGGTGAAGCGGCGCCGTGAGGCTCACCGATAAGAACTTCGAGGAGGAGGTGCTGAAATCCGAGGTACCCGTGCTCGTGGAGTTCTGGGCCTCCTGGTGCCCTCCCTGCAAGATGATGGAGCCCATCCTCCGTAAGCTCGAGATGGAGTACAAGGGGCGGGTGAAGATAGGGACGTTGAACGTGGACCTCAACCCGAAGACGGCGGCGAGGTACGGCATAACCGGCGTCCCCACCTTCATACTATTTAGAAATGGGCAGGAGATATACAGGGCGGTGGCCGCCAGGTCCGAGGAACAGCTGAGGGAGGTAATCGAGAAGGTGCTGAGGGGCGAGAGGCCGTAGGTCCGTTCGCCCACTGAGGGCCGGGGAGAAGCAATCCTTATTTGAGATGCCATTTTAGGATGCAGAGGAGAGGATGGACCAACTGGCGCAAGGCCCTGGAATAGCACGCCCGAGCCAGCTAAAGCTCATCGAGGTAGGAATACCCGCATATAACGAGGAGGACACTATAGGGGATGTCCTCGAGAGGATTTTCTCGGTGATGGAGAAGCTCGGGGAGGGCCTCGAGTTCAGGCTTGTCGTCGTGGACGACGGCTCTGCCGATGCCACGGGCGAAATAGCCAGGTCCCTCGGCGCCGTCGTGCTCTCCCACGAGAGGAACATGGGCTACGGGGCCTCCGTGAGGACCTTCCTGGCCTATGCGCTGCGGAGCGGGGCCGATGCGGTCGTCCTCATAGATGCCGATGGGCAGCACCCGCCCGAGGAGATACCAAAGCTCTTGGGGCCTATCCTCCGCGGCGAGGCGGACGTGGTGATAGGCTCCCGCTTCCTCCGTGGGCGTGCGAATTGGATTCCCGGCCTCAAGAGGGCCGGGATGGCCTTCTACTCGCTCCTCGCATCCATCCTGACGAGGGGGCGTATAACGGACGTAACATCTGGCTTCAGGGCCATGAACAGGAGGGCCGTGAGGTTCGTGGCGCCCGTTTACCCGGACGATTACCCGGCCGTGGGAGTTACCATATACATGGGCCTAAGGGGCCTAAGGCTGATGGAGGTGCCCGTGGACATGCGGCCTCGTAAATCCGGCTCATCGTACATAAGGGGGGAGGTCCTCTTATCCTACCATGTGAAGGTCCTCAAGTACGTGATGAGGGCCCTGGCCGGCCGCTTACAGACAGCTCGTCAGACGAGGCCGAGGGCCTCTAAGTAGCCCTCGAAGGACGTGAATTTCGCCTTCGACAAGAGGTACGAGAGCTTCTCCGCGGTGGCCCTGATATTGTAGTAGGTTACGAGACTCTTCAGCGGGTTCTCTAACGGCACGATGGGCGTGCCCGGGTCGAGCTCCCAGGAGTGTACGAATAGCACGGCGGGGATGCCCCTCTTGTTCAGGCTCCTTATGACGGCGAGGATGACCCTGGCTGGCGTGAGGCGTAGGTAGAAGCCCCCTCCCACCGGGAGCCTCAGGGGGCCGAGCTCGAGGACGGTTACCGGGAACTCCATGAGCGGGCTGGCCTCGTCCTCAAGCCTCGGGTCGGCAAGGGAAGGTCGATAGGGCCTCGTGGGAGTCCCCGGGAGCCCGTACAGAGGCGTTTTGAGGGGAAAGACGCTCGAATCGTAGGCATAGCCCTCTCCCGCAAGAACGCCGAGCGCCCAGGCGGTCTCAGCACTGATGGAGAAGGAAGGCGCCCTGAAGCCCCTGCACGAGCGGCTTGAGAGCCTCCTGAAAGCCGCCAGCTCTTCCCTGAGCT
>CAYUYX010000009.1:0-13468 GCA_964449495.1 uncultured Candidatus Bathyarchaeia archaeon | reverse complement strand
GAGGGTCCATCTCCCAGAGGGGTTTGTGGTGATAGCCGTGGAAGCCCACCTCGTGGCCGTGCTCCTCGAGCTCATCGAGCAGACCGGGCTCCCGCTCGGCTACCTCCCCCACGAAGAAGAACGTCGCACTTGCCCCGTGCTTCCCCAGAAGCCCCAAAGCGGCTTCTACGCCAGCTCTCGCCCTCGGGGTCGCCCTAAGAACATGACTTGAAGTCGCTCTCTTGACGTACTCAGCGTGGTAAAGCTCTTCCACATCAACAGATAGGATGTTCAAGGTCTTCAAGCCCCCTGACCCCCGGAGAACTCGTAAACGGCGATATCGCCGCTCCTGAATACCTCAAGCGATGTATGGCCCCTCCAGCTCGGGGCCTGGCCCACATACCATATCGTGTAGACGTGCTCGTAGGCGCTTAGCACACCTCCGAGCTCCACATCGTCGAGGGGCGTGTCGGCCCTGTAAACGGCGATTGGCACGCGCTCGTCGAGCCACATGAGGGCCCAGGCGAAGAAGCGCTGTTCTACCACGAGCACGGAGCTGTTTCCTGCGTGCGCATTCAGCCACGTTATACAAGCCCTGCAATCGTCTATCTGGTCGAGCTCGACGGTCGAATAGGTCATCCGGTTCGGCATGTAGGCCATCATGGGAGAGGGGATGCCAACGCTCGGATAGGGGAGGCCATTTGCGTATCCCACGCCGACCGCCGCGTTCAAGAGTAGCACCACAGCCAGCGCCCTCCTTCCGCCAGCCCTCCTGGCCAACTTCAGAGCGCCCTCTGCGGCGTAGATGGACATGGGGAAGACCAGCATCAGCATCCACCTGAAGAAGTGGGCGAAGGGGTAGGCCCAGGGGCACGCTATGACGCTGAAGGAGGCGAAGGCGAGCCAGGCGGAGAGGACGTCCAAGAACCCGTAGCGCCTGAGGCCGATGAGGGCGAGGGGGAGCAGGAGGGCGAAGCACACGAGGAACGAGAAGGAGACGCATAAGGCCACATCGGCCCAGCTGGCGGAGCGGAACGGCCTTTCAAGGAAGTAGTTCCTCGGAAAGGACACGCCTATCACGGGCATCCCGCCATAGGAAGCCTCAAGCCAGATGACCTCCCTGAAGCGCACCGGCGGGGCCGTCTGGACGACGCCCACGAAGATGAGCAATTGGATGAGGAAGAGGCATGCGGCGGGGAGCGTCGGGGCGAGGAGCCCGAGGGCCCGCTCGAGGGTACGCTCCCTCCACCACTCGTAGGCTAGGAACATGAACATGAGGACGGCCGGGAGCTGGTGGGCGAGGACGATGGCGGTGGCCAGAGCCGATATATGGGGCCATTTGCCGGCCCGCCGCCAGCCCTCGAAGTTGGCCAGGAGGAAGAACAGGGCCGTGAGGCCGAGCTCCATCTTGAGGAGGTCCCACGATATCCTGAGGGCCGTGGGCTGGAGGGCACACAATATGGCGCAGAAGCAGCTCTTAGCCGTATCCCAGCCCAGGCTCTTCCTCAGGAAGCCGTAGAAGGCCACGGCCAAAAGCCCGTATAGAAGGGGCGCGAGGAGCTTCAGTACCACGCACACATCGAGGCCGAGGGCGTGGAAGGCCCAGAGGATGGCGAACACGAGGGGCGGGCGAGCCAACATGCACAGGGGGTCCTCCTCTGGGAGATGAGCGCTCTCCACGGCGTAGAGGGGGGCGTCGTAGCCCACGGGATAGGAAAGCACCCATAGCTCGGGCATGAGCCTCATGGCGAAGGCCGTTGAGAAGACCGCGGCGAGCGGCCTCGTCTCCCCTCGCCAGCGGGTTAAGCAGACCACCTCCAACTCGCACCCAGACGGCCTGGGCGCGGGCATTTTTTAAGGGCGACTGGCTGTCTGAGAAATTATCTGGGGGTAAGGGTACATGAGTACTTTGCGTGTAGGATATGTATCTTCCAGCCCGGAGGCCTTGCCCCGTTGTGGCAAAACTTAAATACACTCGCCCCGGGTAGTAGAAGCCAGGGAATAGAGTTGACAGCTCATACCCTTAGGCTCGGGAAGCACGCTAAAATCGCTGCCGTTCTGCTGCCCTTGTTAGCGCTCATCGGAGGTCTCGTCGCCTACTCGCTGGTGAGCTATACGTCCTCGAGCCCGAGGCCAGCCCCGGTGTACCCATGGACGTACCCTGAACAAATACAGGCCTTAGAGACCCTCGTCAAGAGGCATTGGGTTACCGTGCATTACGGTCTCGTGATGGACACGGGCCCGGCTGGCTCATTCGACGAGGCGATAGCGTCTAACCCGTGCGTGATAAGGGATGGCCCATACATGTATAGAATGTACTACTCGGCCCGCGATGCCTCCGGGAGGTGGACCATCGGGATGGCGACCAGCAAGGACGGCCTATCGTGGACCAAGCACCCCACGCCCGTGATAACCCCCGAGATGGTGCAGGACGCCGGCTACGATGTAACTCGTGTAGCACAGCCCTGCGCTGTCATATCGAATGACACCTATTACCTGTTCTTCGCGGCCGACCTCCGCCAGGCCTGGGGGCCGAGGAGGCACACCATCTTCCTGGCCACCTCCACGGACGGGGAGAACTTCAATATCTACGGCCCGGTGCTCTATCCCATAAAGGACAGCATGGAGGAGAGGGTGTGGCAGCCCTACGTCATCTGGTACGAGAGCGCGGGCGTCTGGCTGATGTACTATATCGGCAACGACTACAGGGTGAGCCCGAGCCTCCGTAGAATATTCGTGGCGCAGAGCTACGACCTCTACAACTGGGAGCGCGTCGGCATGGCCCTTCAGCACACGGAGGGCGAGTGGGACCTCAGGATATTCGGCCTCAGCGCCTGGGCCATCGGCGATATGGTAATGCTCTGCTACTCCGGCGAGTTCCCGAGGGGCTCGTACGCCATGTCCCTGGGCCTTGCCTTCAGCCTTGACGGCATCACGTTCTTCAGGAGCTACCGCAACCCCGTGCTGCTCAAGGCCATGGAGGGCGAGAAGAGGCGTATCTCCGATAGCAGCATAATATGGGAGGGCGGGAAGCTCCAGGTCTGGTACGACGGCTTCGACGGGCATAAGGTCCGCATATTCTACGCCGAGCTCCTGCCATCGGATGTGGACATAAGGCAGGTGTTCATTCACAGGCATGTGCACTGGCCTAACGTGCTCGTGAGCGATTGGATAAACGGCCGCTACGACACGATACGCATCTACTTCCACGCAAACTGGACCGGCTGGGTGTGGATAGAAATATGGGACGAAGAGGACCAGGTCTACCTCGAGTCGTGGAACTACGAGTACTATGAGTCGTTCTACACGGGTTATAAATACCGGTATCACCGCCCATGCAAGCAGGAAATCTACACGCTCGAGATAGCGCCGCTGAGGTCGTTCAGGATAGTCTTCGTGCCCGACCCGGGCTACGTCGCCGAGGTATCTGCGTGGGTCGTCCTGAGCTAAAACTCCCACTTATATTTTTATCCCCCATGCTTATTTAGCCAGCCACATAGGCCCGCTTAGGCCGGGTGCGAGCTCATGTTGAGGAAGGCGGTCGTGCCAGCGGCGGGCCTCGGGACGAGACTTCTCACGGCCACAAAGGAGATGCCGAAGGAGATGCTCCCCGTGTTCTCCAGGGGGGTGAGCAACTCGCTCGTGCTAAAGCCCATGCTCCAGGCCATATTCGAGCAGCTCTACGATGCCGGCTTCAGGGAGTTCTGCTTCATCGTGGGGCGTGGGAAGAGGGCTATCGAGGACCACTTCAACAAGGACTCGAGCTTCCTGGCCATGCTCAGGGCCCGGGGGAAAGGCCACCTCGCCTCCGAGCTCGAGGATTTCTACGCCAAGATAGATGACTCCATCATAGTGTTCATCAACCAGCCGGAGCCGAGGGGGTTCGGGGACGCCGTCCTCAGGGCGAGGCCCTTCACATCCGATGAGCCATTCCTCGTCCACGCTGGCGATGACCTCGTGCTATCTTGGGGGGTCTCCCACATAAGGAGGCTCACGGGCGCCTTCGCGGGCAAGCGAGCGGATGCAGTCCTCCTCGTCGAGGAGATGGAGGACCCGAGGCCTTACGGCGTCGTGAGGGTCAGGGAGCTCGGGGAGGGCCTCTACGAGGTTTTAGACATAGTGGAGAAGCCGTCGAGGCCGCCGTCTAACCTGGCCGTCATAGCCATATATGCTTTCTCGCCGGTTATCCACGATGCCATAGAGAGGACGGAGCCTGATAAGACGGGCGAGGTCCAGCTCACCGATGCGATAAGGCTGCTCGTGCACGAGGGGAGGCCCGTTTATGCCGTGAGGCTCGGGGAGGACGAGAAGCGGGTGGATATTGGGACGCCCGAGGGTTATTGGAGGGCTCTCTCCGAGAGCCTGGCCTTCAGCACGTCGAGGTCGGGCGAGGCGAGGTGATATGGGGATAGCCGGGGAGAAGCCCTCTATATCCGTGTTCGGCCTCGGGAGGGTGGGCCTCTGCTTTGCGGTCTGCTGCGCCGACCGCGGCTTCCGCGTGATAGGCGTTGATGTGGATGAGCGGAAGCTCGACATGGTGAGGCAGGGGAAAGCGCCGTTCTACGAGCCGGGCCTCCAGGCCCTCTTGGAGAGGGCCGTTGGCGAGGGGGCGCTTGAGCTCACCTCATCTGCCCGGGAGGCAGTGGCCAACTCGGGCATATCCTTCATAACGGTCGGGACACCCGGGAGGCCGGATGGCTCCGTGGATTTATCGCAGGTCGAGGGGGCATGTCGGAGCATAGGGGAGGCCCTGGCCGAGAAGGGCTCGTGGCATCTCGTCGTGATTAGGAGCACAGTCCCGCCGGGGACGACGGAGGGGCCCGTGAAGGACGTGCTCGAGAGCTCATCGGGGCTGAGGTGCGGCCCAGGCTTCGGCTTGTGCATGAACCCCGAGTTCCTCAGCGAGGGAAACGCCATACGGGGGATAGTGGAGCCGGACAGGGTGGTCATCGGGGAATACGATAGGCGCTCGGGGGATGTCCTCCAGGCCTTCTACGAGCAATTTCACGGGGAGGATCTCGCCCGCAAGCGCATCTTGAGGACGAGCCTCGTTAATGCTGAGCTCATAAAGTACGCAAGCAACGCCTTCCTCGCCATGAAGATTAGCTTCGCAAACATGATGGCCCGCTTGTGCCAGGTGCTCCCCGGGGCCGACGTGGTAACCGTCATGGACGGCATAGGCCTCGATAGGCGCATAGGGAGGGCTTTCCTGAACGCCGGCCTCGGGTGGGGTGGCTCCTGCTTCCCCAAGGACCTGTCCGCCCTGCTGGGGTTCGCCGAGGAACACGGCCTCCAGCTCCCGCTCGTGAGGGCGACGGTGGAGGTGAACGAGGCGCAGCCCCTCCTGGCCATCGAGCTGGCGAAGAAGGCCCTCGGGGACCTGGCGGGGAAGAGGGTAGCCGTCCTCGGCCTCGCCTTCAAGCCCGGGACAGACGACATAAGGGAGGCCGTCTCCCTGAGGGTAATCGGGGCCCTTCTCGCAGAGGGCGCCGAGGTCGTGGTTTACGACCCGAGGGCCATGGATAACGTGAGGGCCCTCCTCGGGAGCACGGTGAAGTACGCTGACTCGGCCCTCGGGGCCCTCGATGGGGCAGACTGCTGTATAATAGTTACGGAGTGGGACGAGTTCAGGGCCCTCAGGCCGGAGGACTTCAGGGAGCGGATGAGGGAGCCCGTGGTGATAGACGGAAGACGCATATTCAAGCCGGAGGAGTTCGAGGGCGCCGTCCGGTTCTTCGCAGTCGGGAGGGGGCCGAGGGAGCCTACATGAAGGCCTCGAGCCCCCTCGGGCGCCTCTTGCGCTCGGCGAGCGCGCCCAAGTCGGCCGTGAATATGGCCTTCCTCGCTGGCAAGCTCACGTTCACTACGAGCGTATCGCCCAGGCGGGCCTCGAGGACTGTGGCCTTGTGTGCGTGGCCGTGGAGCCATAGATGGGGCGCCCTCCGCTCTATGACGGCCTCGAGGGCCCTGCAGGCCATCTCCGGCCAGAGGCGCTCCCGCTCCCCCACGAGCGTCCGGTACGTCGGGGCATAATGGGTCATCACTATTACCGCGTCCGCCTCCATCTCGGCCAACAGCTCGTCTATGAGCCTCACCCTTCGCTTGTAGAGCGCCCTTATGCCCGGCACGTGCGTCCTCTGCCACCAAGTAGGCCTGTCGAGAGACCCCCTCGAGCCTATCAGGCCTACCTTGAGGCCCCCGAGCTCTACGACGGCCGCCTCATCATCCAGCCATCTCACGCGCTCGTAGGACAGGTACTCCTCCTTGCTCTCCTCGTACTCCTCGTTGCCGAAGCAGGCGAAGAGGGGGCACTCGAGCTCGTCGAGGGCCTCCAACACGGCTTCCATTTGCGTGTAATCGTTCTTGGCCACGAGGTCGCCGACCAATAGCATGAGGGCTGGCTTGCCCCGGGAGTTAAGGAGCTCCGACAGGGCCTTCCTGAAGAGGGCGAGGTTCTTCGGCGCATGGATGTCCGCTACCGCTGCGAGGAAGAGGGGCCCGTCGGCCAAGGCGCTCCCCGTGGATACCTGGGCCTCCCATGTTAATTTTCCTTTCCCGAGGACATCTATCACATGTGGGTTGGGAAAAAGCATGGATTCCATCCAGAGAGCGTGCTCCACGTCCCTTAATCCCTATCTCCGAAGGGCGATTCCACCGACCACGAGGCCGAGTAGGCCCAGGATAGAGCCCGCTAAGGCCAGGAGGCCGAGTGGGTCGCCCGTTATCCGCTCCATCATCGACGGCTCCTTCGGGGGTGGGGGCGGCGTTTCCACGTAGAACGTGAGGGATATCTCCTTTGTCCCGAAGCCCTCCCGCTCCACCCTGACGGTGGCGCTCACGGAGCCGCTCATATCGCTCGTATCTATATCGGCCACGTAGAGGCCATCGGCCTGGTGGACGGCCTTGAAGCTCTTAGCCCCCACCTTGATGGTAACGTTTGCGTCCTCGATAGGCCTGCCAGCGTAATCCTCGACTCTCACGTACGCCCTTATGATGTCGCCCTCCGTCGGCCTGGCGTTATCCACCCATGCGTGGACAGCGAGGCAATCCGTGATGCCAGCGGCCCATTTCACAGCGTTCCTTAACAGCGTGGGCAAGAAGGGAGCATCATACCTTATGTCGTCCCAGGTCAAGTCGTATACGCTGTACCAGATGAAGGCCACCCTGCCCTTATCAGGAGGCTCGTAGGCCACTACGTTCAGCAGGTTCTCGTCGCTCTCATCGTGGACTACCGCGGTGATGTAATCCCACTCTGGCTCATTCTCCAGGGCGCTCCTGTAATAGCCCGCCATGCCCGTGTATAGGACGGCGAACTCCTCGCCCACGGAATACCCATCTACTATCGCGTGCTCGGCCTCTACCACCGACGTATGGCTCGTATCGTAAGCCCAATAGACGGTATAGCCGTTGGAGCCCTCGGAGGCGGCGGGCAAGATGCCCGAGTAGCACAGGTACTCTATGGAGCTGTCTATGGCCACTATGGCCCCTCCGTTCTCCCACCACGATTTCACATCGTCGCCGATACCTGAGGAAGGCACGTTGTCTATGAGGACCAGCACATCGATGTCGAAGTCATCCAGGGCGCCCAGCATTATCATGTAATTGCTTAGCACCATCACGTCGAGCAAGGGGTCTGCGCTGAGCCACTCGTAAACGCGCTCCCAGTAATTGTAGAGGACGCCCGTTACGTACGTGGGGCTGGCGAGGGAGTCGAGCACCGCCACTCTCACGGGCCTGGGCTTAGCGACCGCCGCTTGCACAGGAGGCCCTCCCACGGCACCCCCGATAGCGCTCGCCGGTGCGGATGCTATGAGCGATGAGAGGAATAGCGCCATCGCCATGAGCATTAAAGCGGCAACCTTGTCCATCACGCTCTCCGGATGTCCTCGCAGGATGGTGTTTATAAAACTTAGGCGAGCTGCAGCAGGACATTCGCAGGATGTCCCTCAGGCCTTGCCAGCCTTAAACGGCGCTCCCGGCCTCGAGTAAACGTTGCCTCCGCAGTGCAGCAGGAGCTTAACGCTCTCCAAGAGCCACAGGCCGTCTTTGAAGGCGCCCGTATCGGCGTACGCGGCCACTACCTCGCCTATGAAGATGTCGTGGGAGCCGCAATCCACCACCTGCCTGACCTTGCACTCGAGGTGGGCCGGGCACTCCTCTATCACGGGCGCCCGTACTACCCTGGCCGGCTTCGCCGTCAGGCCCGCCCGGGCTATCTTGTCCGGGACATCCCGCCCGCTCACGGTCCCGCAGTAGTGCACCGCCTCCAAGAGCTCGTCCGTCGGGATGTTCACAACGAACTCGCCCGTCCGGCTGATGAGGCCATGGGAGTAACGCCTCTTCCCCACGCAGATGGCTATTGTAGGCGGCTCCCTCGCAACGGGCGTTATCCACGAGACGGCCAGGGCGTTAGGGCGGCCTTCCTCATCCACGCAGGTAACTATGACGGCTGGCCTCGGGTGGAGGAGCCTGTAGAACGCCTTCATCACGTCCGCCTTCTCCAACCCTCTCCTCACCCCGGCATCGCCATCGCCCCGCCCGTATAAGTCAGCTGGCTCGCCGAGCCCGGTGGCCAGAGCCTTATAGGTGCCAGGGGGCCTCCTGCGGCAGAGGTGCTGGCTCTGGGACCCGACGAGGTCGTGGAGGAAGCCCTGAGGGCGAGGGCGGATGAGCTCGTCGAGCTGGCCGGGAGGGCTATGTCCATATTGGCCGGTGGGGATGTGCGCTCGAGCGGCGCAGAGGTGATAGGGCGCCTCGTGAAGCTCCCCCGCACCGGGAAAGCCATCGTGGTAAGCGATATCCACGGGGACCTGGGCAGCCTCCAGCACGTGCTGAGGGATTCCCGCTTCATGGAGAGGGCCTCCTCCGGAGAGGAGATATGGCTCGTTTTCCTCGGGGACTACGGCGATAGGGGGAGGTATTCCCCTGAGGTGTACTACGTCGTGCTAAGGCTCCTGGAGCTCTTCCCGGGCCGCGTCGTGCTCCTCAGGGGAAACCACGAGGGGCCTCAGGACCTCCTCGCCATGCCCCACGACATGCCCTACCACTTCGCCGCCAAGTTCGGGCACGAAGAGGGCCTCAGGGCCTACAGGGCCATCAGAGGGCTATGGGACGAGCTCTACACGGCCGTCCTCGTGGAGGGGGCCGTCGTCATGCTCCACGGGGGGGTTCCAAGCAGGGCCAGGAGCCTGGAGGACGTGGCCTTCGCCCACGAGAAGCACCCGGAGGAGCCTCACCTCGAGGAGATACTATGGAGCGACCCGGAGGAGGGCATAACCGGGACCTACCCATCATGGCGTGGAGCTGGCCGCCTCTTCGGACCAGATATCACGAGGCGCTTCCTGCTCATGATGGATGCCCGAGCGCTCGTGAGGGGGCACGAGCCCTGCGAGCTCGGGCACAGGCTTAATCACGGGGGCCTCATCATGACGCTCTTCTCGAGGAAGGGGGCGCCCTACTTCAACGAGATGGCGGCTTACCTGGAGCTCGACTTCTCCGCAGAGCTATCGAGCGCCAGGGACCTCGAGCGATGTGTGAGGACTTTCTAAGCTCCCCCGTCTCCCCGCATCAAAAGCTGCGTGCATACGCCCGCCGGGAATATCGGGTTCTGTTGAATAGCGGGGTGTTGAACGTGAGGTGTTGAATGGGGGAGGTGCCCCGCTATTCAACTTCCCCTCTTTGGCTCCCCCAGCTTTTCCACATCCCCCAGAGGGGTTCGTTAGGGCTGGGGTCATGGCTACACTTGAGGGGCGTTCAGGGCCGAACCACAGCCCCACATCTGAGGTCTTGAGCATGTTAAGACATGCTGTAACATGTCTATCGCCCTTATATCCGCATCGGGGGCACTTCACCCGCCCATTCGGGTATATCCTGAGCTTAAACCCACATTCTGGGCAGGTAGAAGATGTCCCCCTCGGATTCACTTTCACTACCTTAACCCCCTCCCAGGCGGCCTTGTATTCTATCATGTGGAGGAAGCGCCTGAACCACCATGAGTTTAATCGCCTCTTCATCTCCTTGGAACGCCTTGATATTAGCTGGACTTTCCTGCCAATGGGATTATACCGCTTGACCTTGACATTCACGCTATCCCTGAGCCCTCTTAGGTTCTCGCATATTATACCGTAGCCCTTTTCCTGGCATAGCCTCACGATGCAAGCGGATACTTGGTGAAGCCTTGTGCTCACCCCATTCTGGTAATTCCTCTTCATCTTGCTCATAGCTTTCCTCAGCACACGCCTATCGCTGTGATAACGCTTCTGGACAGCCCTCCTACGGGCGAAGTAGCCGTAGGACGCTTTCTTCAAGTCTGAGAGGTCAAACACCATTACCTCGCCATCGGTAGTGGCCACCGTTATATTGTCCTCATTCACGTCTATCGCCATGAAGCCCTTTGGCTCTTTTACCTCCACCTGCTTGGAGAACGTGATATAGGCCGTCTTGGGCGTTAAGACGACAGACCTGAGCCTATAACCAGCTCTTACAAACTCCATAGCCCTCTTGTGGAGCGGGATGTAAATGTATTGCCTCGGCCTCAAGGGCACCCTCAACCTATCGCCGATAACCGCTATGGCTTGATTACCTATCTTAGCCATTAGCTTCTTAGCCCTCGGTCTTTTCACATCCTTGCCTTTCCTCTTAGCCTTGCGGTAGTTCTTTAGGATGGCCGTTGCCACCTCTATGGCACTAAGAACATACCAACTGTGAAACCCTAATTGTCTTAAATCGTGATAGACCTCCTTCACCAAGGCATATCTTGACGTTATCCCCTTCTCAAGCCCAGCATCTATGCACCTATTCACCATGTAGCGGAATGTTTCAAGGAGCCATGATGGTGGTTCGTAGGGCACGGCTACTGTTTTGAATGCTTCTTGTAAAACTCTATCAGGCGTAGTATCACCTCCTCATAAGGCTCTCTCCTATGGATTTTCAGTTCATCAAGTAGTCTCTTGGTGCTCTCATGAACTACTATCGTAGTCCGCTTCCCCTCCCACCTCATCCCACCCGAGAGTATGTGCGGGTCTATTTAAGTCTAACTCTGAATACCTCCCCCGTTCAATACCGCACTATTCAACAGAACGGAATATCGAAAGCCTTAAGTTCACCCCTTTCCGAAATGGGGGTGGTGAAAGGAGGGAGTTGGGAGAGCCCCCGAAACCCCAGCTCAGGAAGCTGGTGCTGGATGTATTAAAA
This sequence comes from uncultured Candidatus Bathyarchaeia archaeon, assembly GCA_964449495.1. Lineage (GTDB taxonomy): Archaea > Thermoproteota > Bathyarchaeia > EX4484-135 > EX4484-135 > EX4484-135. Next base: position 2,296 of record CAYUYX010000009.1, on the reverse strand, counting down.
CCGCACGAGCCATCGGTGGTAGAGCTCGGCAAGGCCTTGAGCGAGCTGAGGGCCGTTAGGAGCGTTAATATAACGCTCAGCGAGGTCGATGTGGCCACCGAGAACGTGAGGATAGTGGTGGAGGGGAACGGCCTGAACTACGAGGACATAGAGAAGGTGATGAGGCGCTTTGGGGCGGCCATCCACAGCATAGATGAGGTCACTTATTCCGCCCCATGAGGGGGGTTGAGGACAGGATATGGCGAGCTTCGGGCCTTTCTCTCGCCTCCTCGAGCGCTTAAGAAGGCTCAGGGCGCACATGAGGGCCGAGAGGGTAGACGAGATAGCCCGCCGGTACCTCATAATGAACGCCTTCGACGGCGCCCTCTCCATATTGAGCGTCATAGCGAGCGCCTACTTCGTGGGCGCCACGGACCCGAGGATAATAGTTGCGATAGGGCTTGCCAACTGCATGGCCATGGGCATATCGGGCTTCACCGGGACGTTCATGACGGAGCGGGCCGAGAGGATGAGGCGCCTGAGGGAGCTGGAGAGCGTGATGCTGACAGATTTGAGCGAGTCCGACTTCAATAAGGTATCCCTCGTGGCGCCCATCTACGTGGCCTTCATAGATGGCATAGCGCCAGTAATGGCTGCCCTCGTCTCCTTAGCGCCGCTCATCACCGCCATCCTCCTGCCGATAGATGCCGTATTGGCCATCCAGATGGCCTTGGCCTTCAACCTCGCAACCCTCTTCGTCCTCGGGGCCTTCCTCGGCCGTGTCTCCAGGACCAACGTGGCCATCTCTGGCCTCAAGATGGTGGCGATAGGGCTCATCACGGCCTTAATATGCGTCGTCTTCAAGGCCATGTAGGAGGGCGGGCGGCTTGGGCTCGAGAGGGCGCGAGGAGGAGATGAGGGCCCTCGTAGAGGAGATTATGTCCTGCACCCGCTGCCCGCTCCACGCAACGAGGAAGAATCCTGTCCCAGGCGAGGGGAGCTTAGATGCGGCCCTCATGCTCATAGGGGAGGCCCCGGGGCGCTGGGAAGACGAGAAAGGCCGCCCCTTCGTCGGGGCCGCTGGGAAATTGTTAGATAGCCTCCTGGCCTCCATAGGGCTCAGGAGGGAAGAGGTCTACATAGCGAACGTGCTGAAGTGCAGGCCCCCTGGCAATAGGGACCCGAGGCCGGAGGAGGTGGAGGCCTGCACGCCCTTCTTGGATAGGCAGATAATGATAATAAGGCCGAAGGTCATAGCGACGCTTGGGAGGCACTCCACGAGATACATCTTCTCGAGGGCCGGTCTCGTCTTCAGGCGTATAAGCGATGTGAGAGGGCGTGTCGTGAGGGCCCGCGTCCTCGGCCTCGACGTGCGGGTGATACCGACTTACCACCCGGCATCTGCCCTCTACAACCCGGGGGTCAAAGAGCTCTTGCGCTCCGATTTCGAGCTAATCGGCCGCGTGGTGAGAGGCGTCCTTGAGGGCGAGGAAGAGCCCCCGGGGCGAGGGCCTAAGAGGAGGACCCTTGAGGAGTTCATGGGTTAAGGTCTCGGGCGCAGAGCTCCCGGCTGTCCTCATCGGGACATCCCCCTTCATAGGGGCCGGCCAATTCGGCCCACGGGCCCTCCTCTACCAGGCCAGGTTCTTCGGGAAGCCCTCCGCCGTCGCAGAAGTGATATCCGCCGCCGTCGAGTTAGGCGTCATGGGCGTTCAGGCCCTGCCATACCCGTTCATAGTGGAGGCAATCCGACGTGTCGAGGCGGAAACGGGCCTGGAACTCGTCGTAGTAGCCACCTTAGGCCCTGATGACCCCTCAGGCGATGTAGGGTTGTTCGATGGGCTCGACGTTAGGGCCTTCCTGATGCACGGCGCCCTGACGGATGGGCCGAGATGGCCCGGCCTCGAGGAGTTGATGGAGGAGGCCCGTTCTTCTGGCGCCCTGGCCGGTTACGTTACCCACAGGCCCATGAGGGCGCTCGAGCGCATAGGCTCCGGCGACCTCCCGAGGCCGGACATCGTGATGCTGCCCTTCAACGCCATCGGGTACATGATGGATGCCCCGGCCGAAGCCCTGGTAAGCGAGCTCGAGCGCCTCGGGCTAAGGGCCATAGCGAAGAAGGCCCTCGCCGCCGGGAGGCTCAGGCCCGAAGAGGCGTTCCGCTTCGTGCTCCAGTACGATACGATATCCGCCCTGGCCATCGGGGTAGCCTCCGCCCGAGAGGCGAGGGAGACGTTCGGCATCCTGGCCGACCTGTTGGCGAGCGGGAGGGGCCCGGGACATGGGCGCATGACCGCAGGGGCGGAGGGCCGCTGGC
>CAYUYX010000008.1:0-16514 GCA_964449495.1 uncultured Candidatus Bathyarchaeia archaeon | reverse complement strand
CTCCTGACCGTCCGTGAGATGGCGGAACTCCTCCTCGACATGGGCGTCATCGAGGAAGAGCAGTACGAGCTGATACTGAAGCAGATGGGCTCTTGACCCCCTTTTTCTCAACGGCCCTCGGTCCCAGGAAGTGCTCTACGAAATCGAGGAAGCCCCTGTTCCCCGCAAGAGCCCCTATTAACGCGGCTATGAAGCCGATTTCTATCCAGGCCTTTATGAGTATCGGCGTCAGGAGCGAGGCGAAGAAAGCCGCCTTCTCCGGGGGGAAGAACAGCGGTATGAGGGCCAAGAAGAAGGCTACCGTGAAGAGGCACTCCGGGATGTAGGAGACCGGTATGAGGAATGCCGCCTTCCTCGATGAAAGCGTCTTAAGCTCCTTACCCTCTCTCAGGAAGTCCGCTATAATACCGGCCGTGAAGCCGGTGAGGGCTTTCCCAGCCATGAGGCCGAGCAGGCCGGGGAGGCCGAGGGTCCCGCCCACGAAGCCGAAGTAAAAGCCCGTTCCCATGCCGACGAGCATGCCGACGAGCGTCCCAAGCTCGGGCCCCCCGTAGAGCGCCGATATGAAGGTGGCGACGTGGGAGAGGTCGAGGGCCACCTGTCCCATCGTGAAGACGAACTGGGATAGCATGAAGAGGGCGTTGCCGAGGGCGCCCATCATGGCGACAAAGGCTATCACGCGAGCGGACGGCCTCATCGCCGACCCCGGGCCGCAGAAGCCTTCCTGATTATTTAAGCGTAATTACCCGAAAAGGGGTAGATGGAGAAGACCTCGTCTTTTTAACGAGGCCCTACGAGGCCCTGCGGAATGCCCTCCCCAGCGCGTGGGGAAAGGAGCACGTTTAAGCTCGCTGGCTCAGCTGCCTTAGCGGCCCTATCCATCGCAGTAGATTTCTCCATGAAGGTCTCCGGTGCAAAGGACATCATGAGCCTTCCCTGGCGCCTCGCCTTCCCCTTCCTGTTCATGCTGAAGTTCGACCTAAGCGGTGTGCCCATCTTCTGCGCCATGGCCCTCTTCGACCTGCCCTCCGCCGCAGCTGTATCGGCTATCCTTGCCCTCTTCATAGTGATGAGGTCGGGGAATGTCCTCGCCGGGGCCATGAAGGGGCTTGCGGAGTTCTGGACGGTTGCTGGCGCATATACGGGCCTCCTATGGCTGAGGGGGCGCAGAAGGGTGCTCTCCACCTCTCCCGGCCTCCTCGCAAGGGCAATAGCCATGTGCTTGATATGCTCTACGTTTCTCCCGATTGGCTACCTCCCCTTCCTCGCCCTCTTCAACGTGATACAGGGAGCGATAACGACTTACCTGGGCCTCGCCGTCGTCGAGACCCTTGAGAAGCGGGCGCCCCATCTCGTGCCGGAGGACGCGCCCATCCTGGTCCTGCGATGAGCTTATTGAAGCGGGCGCCTGAAGGCCCTCGGGTGGCGTGGCTTGCCGGTGAGGTATTTCAAGAAGGGCTTCAGAGCCCTCGGGATAGCCGAGTGCTTCAAGAAGGGCCCTGGGAGGCGCTCTATACTGGCTGGCGTGGTCATGCGGGCCGATGGGCTCGTAGATGGCTTCTCCTTCTCCACGGCCACGGTAGGGGGCCTCGATGCCACGGAGGCAGTCCTCAGGCTCTACGAGCGCCTGAGAAGGAAGGACGTGAACATCATAATGCTGAACGGGTGCGTGATAAGCTGGTTCAACGTCGTGGACCTCCACGAGATATCAGAGCGAACGGGGCGCCCCCTGATATGCGTTACCTACGAGCCATCCCCCGGCCTCGAGCCCTACTTCAAGCAGTACTTCCCCGAGGATTGGCAAGAGCGATTGGCCATTTACGAGCGGAACGGGCGGAGGAAGGAGGTGAGGCTCAGGACGGGCCACGTGATATTCATAAGGGCCATCGGTCTCGATGAGGAAGATGCCCTCCGGGTCCTCAACCGCTTCACCCTCCACGGCTCTATCCCGGAACCCCTGAGGCTTGCGAGGCTCCTCGCAAGGGCAGCGCTGAGGTCGGCCGAGGAGATAGCGGCAGCCCTCCCCCTCAGCCGCTGATGGCGATGAGGGCGCCACAGCGCCTGCACCTGTAGAAGCACGTCTTGAGGTCGAGGGAACGGCCCACGTAATCCGCAGCCGTGAGGCGGGCCCCGCACACGTGGCACCTCGGCTTCGGCCTGGCCACCACATCGCCTCCCATGAGCCAATTAAAAATCAGGGCATCAGTTTATAAAGTATTTTAACGCAGGGCAGTTAAATAGAGCAGCCCCATGGAGCTTGTTTAAGCAGATGTGCGCTCATTAATGGACGCTCTCACTTCCTGAGTTCCTCGAGAGCCCTCTCGACGAGAAGCTCCGCTATATCTAAGCCGGTGGCCTTCTGGAGGCCCCTCCAGTTCGGGGAGGCATTTGCCTCGAGGGCCACGAGACGCCCATTCCCCATCTCGAGCACGTCTATGCCGGCGTAGAACAGGCCAAGCTTTCTCAGGGCTCTCAGACATAGCTCCTCGAGACCGGGGGGCGCCTCGGTCATTATCATCTGACCCCCCTGAGCCACGTTGCGCTTCCACGCCCCCGACAAGGCCTTCTTCTCCACGCAGGCCACCAACTCGTCCGCTATGGCGAGGGCCCTGAGCTCCCGTCGCACATCTCCCAGGAAGGCCTGGACGTAGAGGGGGCATCCGTGTCTCTCGAGGAGGCTGAAGATGTTGAAGGCGAGGTCCCTGTCCTCGAAGAGCATGGAGCCGAAGCCGAGGGAGCCCATCAGGGGCTTGTAGACCAGCTTCTCCATGTGCTCGCAGAGGTGGTAGGCCGCGGAGGACGACTCGGTCAGGTAGGTAGTGGGGATGGAGAAGCCCGCTTCCCTGAGGGCCAGGAGGGAGGAGAACTTGTCTTTTGCGCTCCAGAGGGCCGATACGGAATTGATTGTCAGGACGCCTGATTCCTCCATGGCCCTCAGGACGGCCATCCTCGCCGCCAGCTGCTCGTGCGTCCCGGGGCCGAGGGACCTTATGAAGCACACATCGGGGGGCTCGAACTCTGCGCCGCCGTGCCAGAACCTCACGCCCTCGTCGTCCACGGACGCTGAGAGGTCGCAGGCCCTCACGAGGCGAGCGCTCCTGAAGGCCCTCCTGCAGGCCCTGTAAAGCATCACGTCGCTCCAGCCGGGCCCCCTCCCGCACACCACCAGGACGGACAAAAGACATCCCCGAGCGCTCCGTGAGACGACAGACATATAAGCGGCCTCCCAGGCGCTTACCTTGGCCATGGCACTCATAGGCTACGTACTGAGCTTCAGGAAGGGGCCTAAGAGCCAGAACCCGAGGGAGTGCATACTCTACTTCCCGGGCTGCAACGACCACTCGAGCGCCTCAAGGCTCATAGGCCGCAAGGTGGCCTGGCCCGTTGGAGAGCGCACCCACAGGGGCGTTATAGTGGCCACGCACGGCAGGAAGGGCCACGTCAGAGCCAGGTTCAGGCGTGGGCTGCCGGGCCATGCGCTCGGGACGCAGGTGGAGATAATAGGGTGATGGAAAAGTGGTAATTACCGGAGCATGGGGCGCTTGCCTTAACAATCAGAGAGAAACTCATGTAGGTAGAATGCCTGAATACCATATGCTCCTGCCTTTCTTTCCTTAAGCTCCTTGTCACTTGTTATAATGATAGCTCCGGCCGCCTTAGCTAAGTCTATTATGGGGGCATCTTCATCTTCTTGGGGAGCAATGGGCGTGAGCTCTTCATCGCTCTTATATATCAGCTTTCCTTCTTTTCTCAATCTCTCTAACTCTATCCAAAGAGCTCTTGGAGCTAAGCCAGCATCAGCAGCGTGCGTTCTATACTGACCCTCTAACTCGTCTGACAAGACTAACTTAGCCCCTCTCTCACGGATGGCCTCTATTATACGCCTCATAGCTCTCCGCTTTATCATCGAACTCGTATTTACTACTATGTTGGCCCCCTGCCCTATGTTCATCCCGATGGCAGCCTTCTCTCCCACTCCTTTAATAGCTCTGTCTCGACCTCGAAGAAAGATGGCACGTATCCCTCGATGTAACCCCACTCGTCCAGGGGTAGCCTCTTGACCCTGGTCCCCTCAGGGCTCTTATAAACCTCATAGACAGCTATGAGCTCGCTGGCGTCTTTTATGAGACCATCCTCCCTGGCCCTCTCCACCATCCTGCTCAGGGCGAGGGGGAGGATGGGACTATGGGTAGTGGCTATTATCTGCTTCCCCATCCTTATAGCATCGTAGAACATGAGGGGAAGCATGGCCACCGCCTCCGGATGGAGGCTTATCTCCGGCTCCTCGATGAGCACAACCGTCTGCTCTGGCCAGAAGAGCTGGGCTATCATGGTGAGGGCTTGCCTCATTCCATGACTAGCCATAGCCACATCTAAGACGGTTTTAAATATCGTGTCTAAGTAGTCTAGGCCAAGTTCTTCGATCCTCTCATGCGGGCCTGCCGTTAGATCAGCCACACCGAGCCTTCTTGCCCACCTTCGCACAGCTACCCAGTTATCCCGGTATCGTCTTGAGCCAGCCATGAGGAAGAGTATCTCCATGAGATTTTCACCCTCAAGCCCCACCTCACTAGGCGTTCCTTTTGATTTTTCGGACTTCAAGACTACTCTAAAAGGCACTTTCCCTCTGAACGGCGCTAAGAGAGCTACCTTGCTTACCCTATTCTTATAGTCAGCCAGATGTCCTTTAACTATCTCTGCTATCCTGTTCCCGAGGTCGGAAAATGGCTTATACTCGGAATTTTTCGGGTGATCCCTCACAGCCGAGAATATCCTGCTCCTTAAATCCATGGGATCGCCTACCCGGACATCTTCAAAGCCCTTTGGAGTACATACTACTGGTCGCTCCCATCTTCCATCACGACAAGCGCTCTTTATCTCCACTATCAAATTTTTATCTATGAACACTCCCTGGGAGCAACCAAAGCTATATCCATAAGTGATACGCCAACCAATAGTATCGTCCTCACTTATCTTCTTCCCAATGGGCTTGGCCAACTCATTTAATTTAATCAATTCCCCTTCAGGCGGTTTTACGTGAAATTCTATCAAGAGTGTCCTCTTAGTGTCTCTCATATGAAAAATCATTTCTTCTGATGGATAACTCGGGGGTATCTGGTAAAGTCGGTCTATCGGCCATTGTATGACTATTAACTGAGCTAGCCTCCATATCGCCTCAAGTATATTGGATTTCCCGGAACCTGTCCTACCGAACAGGAGAGTGAGGGGTCTAAGCTCTAACCTCGCCTCTCTCCCTATGCTCTTGAAGTTCGCTATGGCGATTTCCCGGATCATTCCAAGCCCGTGCGTTAGTTGCCTGAGGCCAGATATATTTTTTATCTCATGAATCTGCGACAAAAATTCCCTAGTTCCTTAAACCGAGATCTACTGATCTACTCTACAAACGTCAGCCAGCCCAGGTATCGCTCGTCCCGGCCACGCACCACATCGAAGTACTTGGCCTGCAGCCGGCGTGTTATGGGCCCCGGCCTGCCATCGCCCACGGGGCGCCCATCTATCTCCACCACGGGCGTTACCTCTGCGGCCGTCCCCGTGAAGAAGCACTCATCTGCCCCGTAGAGCTCGGCCCTGGAGATGAAGCGCTCGACGACAGTGTAGCCCATATCACGGGCCAGCCTGATGACCGTATCACGGGTTATCCCGAGCAGTATGGAGGCCTGGGGCGGGGGCGTGTATATCACGCCGTCCTTCACCATGAAGAAGTTCTCGCCGGTGCCCTCGCACACGTAGCCATCTATATCGAGCATTATGGCCTCGTCGTAGCCCGCCAGGACGGCCTCCATCTTGGCCAGCTGGGAGTTCATGTAGTGCCCGCAGGCCTTCGCCATGGGGGGCAGTACGTCGCTGCATATCCGGCGCCATGTGGAGACTATGACGCGGGCGCCCTTCTCGAGGGCCTCGCCCAGGTAGGCGCCCCACTCCCAGGCAGCTATGGCCACGTTCACGGGGCTCTTCAAGGGGTTCACGCCCATCTCCCCGTAGCCCCTATATACGATGGGCCTTATGTAGCAGTCCCTCAGCCCGTTCGCTCGAACGACCTCCTTGCAGGCCTCGACGAGCTCGTCGAAGCCGAACGGGATATCCATCCTGTAGACCTTGGCCGAGTAGAAGAGGCGCCTTACGTGGTCGTCCAGCCTGAAGATGGCCGGGCCCCGCTCCGTGTCGTAGCAGCGGATGCCCTCGAATACCCCGCTCCCGTAGTGTATCACGTGGCTGAGGATGTGTATCTTGGCCTCCTGCCAGGGCACGAGGCGCCCGTCCATCCAGATGAACTTGGCCTCCTTTATCGGCAAGCCCTCTCCCGCCCGTGCGGGGGCGCCGTAGCTTATTAAGAGTGCTGAGCCCCGGACACGGCTATTTAAGGGGAGAAAAAGAAAAATCTCAGAGGGCCCTCATGAAGGGCGGTGGCGGATAGGCAGCTACGGCCCTCCTCTTGAGCAGAGCGATGGCAACCCCTATGACCACCACGGCCGCCACGGCCCCTCCCACTATGTACATGGTGGGTATGCCAGCTATCTCCTCGGGCAGGCCCGGCGCAGGCCCGGCCTCCTCCTCGACCGTGTAGCTCCTGACGGACGTGGTGGCCCAGTTGCCGGCCCCGTCCTGGGCCATTATCATGTATACAACGGTCGTGCCCTTAGGCTGGCCCGGGATGGTGGCCTGGTAGTAATCGCCCCCTACGGGCGTCATTGACACGTTCGTCCAAGTCTGGCCCCCGTCCGTGGAGTAGCTCAGGATGGCCTTCGCCACGCCGCTCGGGTCCGTTATCTTGGCCTTGACTGTTACGTCTTCGCCGGGCCCCGGCTCGGAGGGGCTTATCGTGATGTCCGTTATGCTCGGCCCTACCGTGTCGCCGGGCGGAGCGCCCACCGTGTAGCTGTACTCTTCCGTCTCGGCCTCGTTGCCCCAGGTATCGTTGGCTATAATCTTGAAGTGCACAGTCGTCCCGGCTGGCTGGCCCGGTATGGTGCCCTCGTAGTAATCGCCGCCCGTGGGCGTCATGGGCACCTCCGTCCAAGCCGTATCGGTCCGGTAAAGGAGCCTCACGGAGGCCACGCCGCTGGGGTCTGTTACTTTGGCCGAGACGGAGACAGGCTCGTTCTCCCCGGGCGTGGTGGGGGACCAGCTCACGTCCGTTATGGCCGGGCCCTCCACATCGGCCGTATACCTGACCGGGCTGACGAGAGGATAGGGGTCGTGGACCCCGTGGGCCACGTAGGGCTCGTCCACGATGCCATCCTCATCGGCGTCAGGGCCCGTGTGGTCGGACCAATAGTTGCCCTCGTTCGTGGCCTTGTCATACCAGGTGTTGTTGCCCGTGGCATCCCAGGCCTGACAGAACCGGTTCTCCACGAAGTCGTTGTGGTGGAGCACGCACGTGCCCTTCGGCGAGCTCAAATCGATACCCATCAGGTCGTTATACGCCAGGATGTTGTAGGTGATGGTGAGGTTCTCCACGCCCGATAGATACATGCCCTTTATGTCGCAGCGGATGAGGTCGTTATAGGTGATGGTGATGTTGGTGCTCGCAGTTAAGCCAATGCCGCTGCCATATTCGCCCTCGATGCTCACGTAGTTGTGGTGTATCGTGGAGAGGAATGCGGCATAGAGGGATATGCCCTTAGGCATTACGCCGCCCGTCATGTTCCTCGTGCTGTGGATGGTGTTGTAGCCGATGGAGGCGTTGGTGATTCTCCCCAGCCAAATCGAGCCCACGCACTCCTCCAAGCTACAGCCGTTCACGAGCAGGTTTGTGATGGAGCCTCCCCACTCCCATCCGAAGGGCGTCTCGATGTAGTTCGTTATCCCCATCTGGGCGCCCTCTATGCGGCAGCCCGTGATGGAGAGGTTGCCGATGTTCCCGGTGGCGTTCACGCCGTAGTAGCAGTTCTTCAGCACGCAGTCCTCTATGGTGATGTTCATGCTGGCGTAGCCGTGAATGCGGATGCCGTCCCCGAAGAACGTGCAGTTCTCCACGGAGCAGCCCGAGATACGCACGCCGTTCCCATAGTATATCTCGATGCCGACCTCGCAGTTCCTCACAGTGCACCCCTCACCTATCCCGACCAAATTGTAGCCCCCGCCTATCGAAATGCCCCACCTACAGCCCTCTATGAGGCAGTCCTTAACGCCCAGGCAGTTCTGGACGCCGGTCAGCTTAATGCCATCGTGTTCCCCTGTCGTGGAATATATGTGGCAGTTCCTTATGATGAAGTACTTCGTGGTCTCCGTTATGAATATGCCCGTCTGCTCATCGGCGCTTATCTCCCATCCCTCTATGATGTATGGGTCGTCTGGCGTCCCGCTCCCGCCCACCACGCCGTTCTCGCTCGTGAAGTCCCCGTCCCCCACGATGGAGATGGGGCCTCGCTCGGTGTAAGCTGGCCCTGGCCCGTGCCCTACGCTGGCCTGTGCGGGGAGAGGAGCGAGGACGCTGAGGGCGCTGATTGCCATGAGGAAGGCCATCAGAAGGGCGAGGATAGGACGCCTCATGCTCCCTCCACCCGTCCATCCAGGCTTTTCCCCGGGGGATTTAAGAATTGCGGCATGCAAGGAGAAAGACTATTTTGCCGTCTCGGACAAGCTCCTGGGAGGACCAGAGCTTATTAAGAGTGCTGAGCCCCGTCCATCGCCGTCCACAAAAAAGAGGGTAGAATTTCAGAAACGCCTGACGAAGGGCGGCGGATAAGCGGCCGTAGCTCTCCTCTTGAGCAAAGCAATCGCAGCCCCTACGGCTATCGCAGCTACCACGGCTCCCCCGACCACATATGTGATGGGAATGCCTGCTCCTTCCCCTGGGCTCGGCGCAGGTCCGGCCGCCTCACCCACCGTATAGCTTCGGACGGACGTGGTAGCCCAATTGCCCACGCCGTCCTGGGCCTCTATCATGTAAAGCACCGTAGTGCCCTTTGGCTGGCCGGGTATCTTGGCCTCGTAGTAATCGTTCCCCACCGGCGTCATTGACACGTTCGTCCAAGTCTGGCCCCCGTCCGTGGAGTAGCTCAGGATGGCCTTCGCCACGCCGCTCGGGTCCGTTATCTTGGCCTTGACTGTTACGTCTTCGCCGGGCCCCGGCTCGGAGGGGCTTATCGTGATGTCCGTTATGGTCGGCCCCTCCGTGTCCTCTGGCGGAGGCCCAGCGCTCACCGTGTAGCTGTACTCGCTCGTCTCGGCCTCGTTGCCCTTCGTATCGACAGCCCACACCTTCCAGTGCACGGTCGTCCCGGCTGGCTGGCCAGGTATGGTGCCCTCGTAGGTGTCGTCGCCCACGTAGCTCATGGCGATGCGCACCACCGTCTTGGGGGCCAGAGAAGTCCTGTAGCGTATCTCGGCTCTATCGACTCCATCCGGGTCCGTTATACGAGCTCTTATCGTTACGTCCTCGTCCGGGCCCGGCATGGGGGGCTCCATGTAGATTATCTCTATGCTCGGCCCCTCCGGGGGCGTGGGCGGGTACTGGACGGGCTCCGTGAGCGGGTAGAGGTCCTGCGAGCCCGCCGGGCCAGCTATTGGGTAGGGCTCGTCCACTATGCCGTCGTAGTTCGCATCTGGCCCGGTGTGGTCGCTCCAGTAGTTGCCACGCCCGGTGGTCTCGTTATACCAGACGTTGCCAACCCCGCCGTCGTAGGCCTGGCTGTCGTCGATCTCACTGTTCCATATGAAGTTGTTCTCGTATATCGATGTGTAGTTGCCCTCGCACCTCAGGCCGCAATAGAACATGCCGCCGCAACCACGTATGGTGTTATACCATATAAGTATGTCCTCGCCGGATTTAATCCATATCCCGTACAAGAAGAAGCCCTCGATGGTATTCCCCTTTATCTCAATGTCCGTGGCGTCGTCCAGGTATATGCCCGCCCCCCCGCTGGAGCCCGTTGTGCCGAGGCTCGAATTGGCTATCACGCATCCCACGCAGTCCTCTATCTCTATCCCGTTGCTGGACGACCAGGTGAGGCTCACGTTCTCTATGAGGACATTTATTGAGTTAACCACCTCAATGCCATGAAAGCTCGTATAGCCTTCTACGAGGGCGGTGTCCTTTATCACGACATCGCTGCAACGGTAGATATCCGCTATATCCCACATGCCCGTGGCCCCGGTCTTGAGCCAGCAGCCCTCGATGGTTATGCCGCTCGACCCGTAAGCATCTATGCCCTCTATGCAGCTCGTGATGTTGCACCGAGATATGACCGTGTTATTGGCCTTATCCATCAGCCATATCGCAAAATCGCACTGCAGGAACACGCAGCTCTCTATCCGGCCGTTGGTGGCGTTGTAGAGCCGGATGCCAGTTCCCCAGGCCCCCTCCGGCCCCGATGAGTAGATGTAGCAGTTCCTTATGATGAAGTACGCACGAGTATTCATGATCTTTATGCCCGCCGACAAGGTGGCGTTTATCTCCCATCCCTCTATGATGTATGGGTCGTCTGGCGTCCCGCTCCCGCCCACCACGCCGTTCTCGCTCGTGAAGTCCTCGTCCCCATAGATTTCGATTGGGCCCCGCTCGGTGTAGGCCGGCCCTGGCCTACGCCCTTCGCTGGCCTGTGCGGGAGGGGCAAGAGCGTTGCCGAGGACGCTGAGAGCGCTGATTATCATGAGGAAGGCCGTCAGAAGGGCGAGGATAGGGCGCCTCATGCTCCCCCCACCCGTCCATTCGGGTTTTTCCTCGGGGGATTTAAGAATTGCGGCATGCAAGGAGAAAGACTATTTTTGCCGTCTCGGACAAGCCCCTGAGGTCGAGCTGCTTGAGCTCCCCGGAGGCCATTAAGGCCGAGATGGCCAAGTGGGAGGCCACCACCTTAGCCGAGACGCTCAAGCGCAGGCCGGAGCGCAAGGCGGAGTTCAGGACGGCATCTGGCATACCCGTCAAGCGCTTATACACGCCCTTGGATGTGGCCGGCCTCGATTACTTAGCCGATTTGGGCTTCCCAGGCCAGTATCCGTTCACCCGGGGCGTCTACGCCACCATGTACAGGGGGCGCATCTGGACAATGCGCCAATACGCTGGCTACGGCACGGCCGAGGAGACGAACGCCCGCTTCCGCTACCTGCTCGAGCAGGGCCAGACGGGCCTCAGCGTCGCCTTCGATTACCCGACGCAGCTCGGCCTGGACCCGGACCACCCGCTCGCAAGGGGCGAGATAGGCCGGGTGGGCGTCTCCGTCTTCAGCGTGGAGGAGATGATGCGCCTCTTCGACGGCATCCCCCTCGGGCGGGTTACGACCTCCATGACCATCAACGCCACGGCGACGGCCATACTGGCCATGTACATCGCCACGGCGGAGGCCCAGGGCGCTCGGGAGGCCGGGTTAGGCGGGACGGTCCAGAACGACATATTGAAGGAGTACGTGGCCAGGGGGCTCTACATATTCCCGCCAGAGCCCTCCATGAGGCTCGTCGTGGACCTGATAGAGTACTGCGCCCGCAGGATGCCGAGGTGGAACCCGATAAGCATAAGCGGCTACCACATCCGGGAGGCAGGCGCAAACGCCGTGCAAGAGCTGGCCTTCACGTTTGCAAACGCCATAGCCTACGTAGAGGGCGCCATAGAGAGGGGCCTGAAGGTGGACGAGTTCGCCCCACGCCTATCCTTCTTCTTCGCCGCTCACAACGACTTCTTCGAGGAGATCGCCAAGTTCAGGGCCGCAAGGCGCATCTGGGCCAGGATAATGCGCGAGCGCTTCGGGGCGGAGAAGCCCCGCTCCTGCACGCTCCGCTTCCACACCCAGACGGCTGGCTCAACCCTCACGGCCCAGCAACCCCTCATAAACGTGGTGAGGGTTACCATCCAGGCCTTAGCGGCCGTCCTGGGCGGGACTCAATCGCTCCACACGAACTCCTTCGACGAGGCGCTCTGCCTCCCGAGCGAGGAGGCCGCCCTCGTGGCCCTGCGCACCCAGCAGATAATAGCTTACGAGAGCGGGGTGGCCAACACGGTGGACCCCCTGGCGGGCTCCTACTACGTGGAGTGGCTTACGAACGAGGTGGAGGAGCGTGTCTGGCGCTATCTGGAGCGCATAGAGGGGATGGGAGGGGCCGTGCGGGCCATAGAGAAGGGCTTCATGCAGCGTGAGATAGCCAGGTCGGCCTACGAGCAGCAGAAGGCCATCGAGGCTGGCGAGCTCATCGTGGTGGGCGTGAACAAGTTCGTCGTGGAAGAGCCCATGCGTGTCGAGCTCCTCAAGGTGGACCCGAGGGTAGAGGAGAAGCAAATCAGGCGCCTTAAGGAACTCAGGGCGAGGAGGAGCGCCGGGGAGGTGGAGGAGGCCCTCGATGAGCTCAGGAGGGCGGCGGAGAAGGAGGGCGAGAACCTCATGCCCTACATGCTAAGGGCCGTGAGGGCGAGGGCGACGATAGGCGAGATATTCGGGGCCCTGAGGGAGGTCTTCGGCGAGTACAGGCCGCCTCTCGTCTTCTGAGGGCATCTTTGACGCCAATTTTATATAATCCCTTCCTCTTCTGCTCAGGGAAAGGCCATGGCGCTGGCGAGGACGGGATGGCTCCCGAGGGCACTGTTGGCCTTCCTCCTCGTGCAGGTAGTGCTCCTGCAGGCGCTTGCTCAGCCCTCATATAGCTCCAGAGGAGCGGGAGCCCCGGCGGCCGGCTTGTCCGTGGAGAAGCGCGAGCTTAGGTTCGGGAGGCCGAGGGTCTGGTTCGACGAGAAGACGGGCTACCACGAGATGCGGGTAGAAGGATGTGATTCCGTTCTCCTTAGCCCGGGGAGGCCGAAGGTCCCGTATGCGAGCACCATCTTCAAGCTTGAGCTCGGCTCGGAGGTAGAGGAGGTCAGCGTTATCCCCGGCAGAGAGCACGTCCTCGGGGGCTCCTACCGGCTTGCCCCAGCCTCACGGCCTGTACCGCTGAGCTCTGCCAAGAAGGGCGTAGCATCTGAGCCCCACGAGCTCGACCAGAGCGTCTACGGCTCGGACAGGCCTTACCCTGGGAAGCTCTACGATTATAGGACGGCGGTGGGCATAGACCCCGAGACGCACGAGAGGGTCGTCTTCGTCTTCGTGAACGTCTTCCCCGTGCAGTACAGGCCCCTGAGCGGGAGGATAACGTACATAACGGAGGCAAAGGTCATCGTCCGCTTCCTGGGGCCGGGCAAGAGCGCAGGACAGGGCCAGGGGGCGAGCTCTTCCCTCGACATGGTGATAATAACTTCGCCGGACCTCGAGGACTACGCAGAGGATTATGCGGATTTCAAGGAGAGCCTGGGCACCTCGTGCGCCGTCTACACGACGGATTGGATATACGAGCACTTCACCGGCCGGGATGACCAAGAGAAGATAAGGAACTTCATAAAGGACTTTGTGGAGCACCTCGATATCAAGTTCGTCCTAATCCTGGGCGACCACGAGGTGGTGCCGGCCCGCCTCGCCTACATACCGGATGGGTATGCGGACGGTAATGAGGCGGAGGACGGCTCCTACGTGGAAACGGACCTCTATTACGCAGACCTCCAGGGCACGTGGGACGATAACAACGATGGCCTCTGGGGCGACCTCGACCACGATAACGTGGACGGCGTGCCGGACATCTTCGTGGGCCGTATCCCAGCCAGCACGACGGGCGAGGCCGAGGACATCTTGGGCAAGCTCATGGAATACGAGGGGGATGTCCGCTTCTCGGAAGAGTGGTTCATGAGGGTCCTCCTCCTCGGCACGGACCCCTTCAAGGAGTACGCCGGGGCAGAAGGGGAAATCGTGAAGGACTACATAGAGGACCACTTCATCTGGGCCAACTTCTCCTACACGAAGCTCTACGAGACCTACGGGACGCTCACGAGGGAAGCCGTCCGCTCGCACATCGACTCCGGCTACGGCTTCGTGAACTTCATGGGCCACGGGAGCGTGGGCTCCTGGTACCTCGGCTCGGGCGGCAGCTACTACTCCTCTGATGCGGCCTCCCAGACGAACGGCTACATGCTCCCCCTCGTCGTGGCGGGGGCCTGCCTGACATCCCGCTTCGCAGGGTACGATTGCATAGGCGAGACCTTCCTCCTGAACGATGACGGAGGGGCCATGGCCTACTTCGGCTCGACGAGGGTTGCCTGGGGCTACACGGGCTACTCGGTAACAGATGGCTTGGTCGGGGAAATGGACTGGCGCTTCTTCCAGGCCTTCTTCAGCATAGGGAGGCGTAGAGTCGGGGCCGTCTGGGCGGAGGCGCTCAAGAGGTACATATCGGCCCACCCGATAAACACGACCTACGATGGGTATTACTTGGATTGGAAGACGGTGGCGGAGTACGGCGCCCCCTTCGGGGACCCGAGCATGTTCATAGGGAGCCCCCTCTGCGCCGATAAGAAGGCGCCGAGCATAGTGAGCGTCCAGCGCTCCCCGTCCAGCCCGCAGTACGACGAGGTCGTCTCCGTCTACGCCCGGGTGCAGGATGCGGATACGGGCCTAAAGGATGTGCTGCTCTGGTTCAAGGCGGGCGACGAGGAGTACACCTCCAAGATGGTCCTGTGCGGCAGCCAGTACGTTGGCCACATACCCGCCTACTCCACCGGCACCCAGGTGTCCTACCGGGTCTACGCCGTGGATAAGGCGGGGAACGTGGCCGAGTCCTCGATATACACGTACACCGTGAGGGACACGAGGGACCCGATGGCGAGGATAATCAGCCCCCTCTCCGGCTCGCACGTCAGGGGCATGGTCAACGTCAGTATATTCGCCCAGGACCGCTTCCTCAGCGCGGCCGAGCTATGGCTGAACGATACGCTCCTCAAGAGCTGGACGAAGAGCGGCTTCCACGATTACGAGCTGAATACCACGGAGCTCCAGGACGGCCTTTACGCCCTGAAGCTCATCGCAAGGGATAAGAGCGGAAATCAAGTGGAGCTGACCGCCCTCCTCATGGTGGATAACACGCCGCCGGGGGCGGCCATCGCCGAGCCCTCGAACAACACGTTCCTGAGGGGCGAGGTAGAGCTCGAGGTGCACGTGAGCGATGAGAACTTCGGCTCGGCGGAGCTCTACGTAGGCGGTTATCTGTTCGAGACCATAGACGAGGCCGGGATATACGAGTTCACGTGGAACACGAGCGAGTGGCCAGACGGGCGCTACCTCATCTCCCTCGTCGTCCGGGACCTCGCAGGGAACGAGAACCGCACGTGCGTGGAGGTGGTCGTGGACAACACCCCCCCGTTGGCCGAGCTCATCGCGGCGGATGAGGGCGAGCTCGTCTCGGGCGAGACCGGGGCTTACGTATGGTACTACGATGTCAACCTCGCCTCGGTGGAGCTCCTGCTCGACGGGGAGCCCCTCCAGCCTTCCCTTGGTTGGATAACCATCAACACGACGGCTCTCCCGGATGGGGAGCACGTCCTGGAGCTCGTGGTGGTGGACGAGGCGGGGAACGAGGCCTTCGATGATGCTACCTTCGAGTCCGATAACACGCCGCCCTCGGCCACCATAATGAGCCCCGTGAACGGCTCCATCCTCGATGGAATCGTCGTGGTGAACTTCACCGCCCAGGACGAGCACCTGAGGCTCGTGCTGCTCTACATAGATAATGCGAGTTACGACGTAACGGGCTCGGGCTACTTCGTGTGGGATACGGCGTTCGCCCCCGATGGCTGGCACACCCTCAGGCTCGTGGCCGTGGACGGGGTGGGGAACGTGGCCGAGCACTCCATACTGGTCTACACGAGGACCCAGGAGCTGAGGGCCGAGGAGGAGAAGGCGAGGATAAGCGCCGCCCGTGAGGAAGCAACCGAGAAAGCCATGCGCTTCTACCTCAGCATAGGCATTCCTGCGGGCTTCCTGGCGGGAGCTGGCCTCTCAGCCATCTTCTTGAGGAGAAGGTCTTAGGCTCCACTCCTCTTTTATTTCGCATTTTATTTCGCATTCACTTGAGGGCCCAGCCAGCTCAATCGAGGGCCAAGAGGGGCTGTCCCGTGGAAACAGGAGAGCCCTCCGAGACGAAGACCTCCCTGACTGTTCCATCCCTCGGCGCCCTTATCTCGTTCTCCATCTTCATGGCCTCTATTATGAGGAGGACATCGCCTTTCTTCACCTCATCGCCCGGCCTCACTTTCAGGGCCACCACCTTCCCCGGCATAGGAGAAGAGATAGCCCCTCTAATAACCCTCGGGGCTGGAGAAGGAGCTCCTGCCCTCAGGGAAGGCCTGCTGGGAGCCGTCCTCGGGGTGGGACTCGTCGTGAAACGCTTGACGGGGCTTACCTCCACCTCGAAGCTCCTCCCCCCGACCGCAACCCTCAGCCTCGAGCCTTGCTCGAGCTCGAGTATGGAGACCTCGTAGGTCCGCCCGCTCACCTCCACCTCGATGGCATCTCCTGAGCGCCTCGCCACGAGGGAGCGCCCCCCTACCTCCACGATTACGGCCCCGTCGGGCCCCTCCCTCACCCTCAGCCTGAACGGGCGACCCGCCACCCTCACGTCGTAGTCCCGATAGGACAGAGAGCCCACCCCTGAGGGCCTGTTCCATGGATGCGCCCATACAGCTTCCAGGCAGACCGCCCCCG
>CAYUYX010000007.1:0-17502 GCA_964449495.1 uncultured Candidatus Bathyarchaeia archaeon | reverse complement strand
CGCCGTGTAATCCGGCATGCGGGTATGGCTCGACGCCTGCACGGGAAAGCACGTGCGCTATGCGACCGCCATAGCCCGGGAGCTCAGGGCCAGGGGGCACGATGTGGTGCTGACCACGAGAGAGCACCCGGACACGGTGGCGTTGGCGGAGGCGCTCGGCGAGGACTTCCTCGTCGTGGGGCGCTACCACCCGGGCGATAGGGCTGGTAAGCTCCTCGAGAGCGCCAGGCGCACGAGCCTGCTCGCCCGCCTCTTCTCGGACGAGGCCGTGAGGCCCGATGTGGCCATCTGCCACCAGAGCGTGGAGCTCTGCCGCGTGGCCTTTGGCTTAGGCGTCCCCATCGTCTGCACGTCGGACAGCCCCCACGCCGTGGCGGTCGGGAGGCTCACCGTCCCCCTCGTGGATGTCCTCGTCCTATCGAGCGCCCTGCCAGCCGAGCCCTATCTGGCCATGGGGGCTAAGCGCGTAGAGCGCTTTGATGGCGTGGACGAGGTGGCCTGGGCCAGGAGACCGGAGCTCGGCACCGGAGCGGGCGTGAGGGGGCTGCTCGAGGGCCTCGATGGGCCCGTAATCGTCGTGAGAGAGGAGGAGCACGGCGCCGCCTACGCCAGGGGGAGGGGCCTCATGTGGGAGATTGCCCTGGCCCTCAGGGACCTCGGCTCCGTGGTCTTCCTCCCGAGGTACGGGCGCCCGCCCCATCTCCCCGACGGCATCATCGTCCCGGAGGGCTTTGTAGACGGCTTCTCGCTCGTCGGGGAAGCGGACCTCGTGCTGGGCGTTGGTGGGACCCTCTGCCGGGAGGCGGCCCTCCAGGGGACGCCCACCATAATCATCCCCTACCTTGGCAGCAGGATGCACGTCAACGCCTTCCTGGCGGAGAAGGGCTTCCCAATCCACGAGCTCGAGCCTGAGCCCGAGGCCGTCCTCCGCAGGGCCTCCGAGCTAATCGGCCGGAGAAGGGATGTGAGCGGCCTGCTGGCGAGGTTGGAGGACCCGATAGGCCTTATAGCCGGGCTCGCCGAGGGCCTGGCCCGTAGGCCGGGGAAGCCAGGTGGAGCACATGGGCAAGAGGGCGGGACCTGACATAAGGCAGGCTGGCTTGGTGGTGTTCGCATCCCACGTGCTCAGCGCATTCACGGGCCTGCTCTTCACGCTTATGGTTACCCGGACGCTCCCGGAAGCGGATTTCGGCGTATGGCAGAACATAGGGGACCTGGTCTTCTACTTCACCGTCCTCGAGAACGTAATGCCCTTCTGGGCCAAGAGGTTCGTCGCAAGAGGTTTCGAGGGCTCTGGCAAGACGGGCGTGCTCTGCAGCCTCGTCCTCGGCTCCGCCGTAGCCCTCGTGTACGGCCTTGCGGCCCCCTTCATGATGGCCCTCATGGGCGTGGGTGGCTCCTACATGCTGCCCTACATGCTCATCTCCGCGCAGGTCTTCGAGATATACGCTATCCGCGGCCTGAGGTCCGTCCTCCATCCCATGCGCCCCGAGGCGGTGGGCTACGCCATAATGGTGAAGGAGGGCGTCAAGCTCGCCGTGGCCTTCTTCCTCGTGTTCCAATACAGATTAGGCCTTCTGGGCGCCATCTGCTCCGTCCTCGTGGCCCAGGCGGCCCAGATAGCCTTCAGCTTCCTCATGGCGAGGCCCTTCCTGAAGGGTAGCTTCAGGGTCTCCTACGTGCGGGAGTGGCTGAAGGGCTCTTTCCTTCCCATCTACAGCTTCATCGGCCAGAGGGTTCCCCCCTTCTCCCTCATCGTGCTCTTCTCCCTCGCTGGCGAGGTGGCCAGGGGCTACTACGGGGCGGCCCAGACGATAGGGATGATGATATTTAATACGTCCTTCCTCGCTTACGCGCTTTACCCGAGGCTCCTGGCCCAGGGAGGGCCCTCGGGAAGCGGAGGGGGCTCCGAGGACGTGGAGAAGGCCCTGAGGCTCGTCCTGATGTTCGCCATCCCCATGACGGTGGGGGCCATGCTGCTCTCCGACCTCCTGACCGCCATCCTCAAGGCGTCCTACGGGGCCGCGTGGCTCGTCCTAACAGCTCTTGCGCCCTACTACGCCCTGAGGTCCCTCTCCTTCGTCTTCGAGTCCGTCGTGAGCGGCTCGGAGCGTGTGGATGCGAAGGCGAGGATACCCGCCCGAAAGCTCGTGAGAACGAAGCTGTTCGCCCTCTACACGATACCGTACGTGTACGGGGCCATCATGATAGCCCTTGCGTTCCTCCTCGTCCCAACGGCCAGAGATGCCCTGGATGCCTCCCTGAGGGTCGCCCTCCTCTTCACGGCCTCCTCCGCCGCCTCCACCCTGGCGACCTATTTCCTCGCAAGGAGGAGCATGGATTTCCCATTCCCCCTCGACGCCCTCGCCAAATGCCTCATCGCCTCGGCGGTCATGGCCATCCCGCTCGTAGTGCTCCCTCACGCGCCCTTCCGCCTGTATTGGGCCACCACGCTCGTCGTGATAGGCGCGCTCACGTACTCCGCTGTGCTGCTCGCCATCGACCGCGAGGCGAGGGACCTCCTAAAGGCCCTGTTGAGGGCTATGTTGCCTAAGCTGCGGCGCTGAAGGCCCCCTCAGCACTCGTACTCGGCCCCCACGGGGCAAACGCGCATGCAGACGAACCGGCACGGCCTGCTCAGCCAGCGCCTCCTGTGGTAGCACCTGAACCTGTCGAAGGAGCCATCTGGCCTCAGAGCGCCGATTGGGCAGACGTGGAGACAGGCATCGCAATCCCCGCAGCCATCTCCGAGCACGGGGCGCATCGTCGGCTCGATGGGGGCGTCCGTGAGGACGACGCCTATCACTATCCTCGGGCCGAAGACCGGGTGTATCACGAGGTTGTTCTTCCCCATCCACCCCAGCCCTGCGAGGACGGCCAGGGGCTTGAACTGTATCTTGGGCATGAGGGTGCGCCTGTTATGGCCCCAGGGGCTCGGGCAGACGGCTCTGTAACCGGCCTTGCTCAGGAAGTCGGATATGGCTTTGTTCACGGCTTTCACGTGCTCGTACCGGTTGTTCCACCACCCGCCGGGCCTGTACCGCCCGATGGTGTGCTTGAGGGCCGTGATGTGCACTATCACGCTCCGAGCGCCCGGCATGAGGTCCTCTGGCCTATGTCCCTCGGGCAGGTGGGGGCTCACATCGCCCGGGCCGGTAACCGCAAAGTCGTCCACGAGCCCCTCGAGGAGGCAGCGGAGCTCCCCGAGCCCTATGAGCCCCATCCCGGAGCCCGTTCACCCGAAGAATTCCGTCAGCCTCACGACTTTCTTCCTGGCCTTCCTCAGCCCCTCCTGAGCCCTCCTCAGAGCCTTCCTCACCCTATCCTCCGAGAAATCCCTCTCCTCGCACAGGAAGCCGACCACGCCCTCCACGTCGGGCTCCGACCACCCTATGGCGTAATCGTCCGTTACGTCCGGCTCGAGGAAGATGCGCTTTATCTCGCTCGGCTCCACGGGGAAGGCCGATTCATCTATGGCCCCCGCCTCTATGGCCTTCTCGAGGCTGCCGTAGCGCCTTATGAGCTCGTAGGCCCTCTTCGGGCCTATGCCCTTCACGCCCTTCGGGTTGTAATCCGTTCCCACGAGTATGCCTATGTCCACGAGCTGCTCCCTCGTTATGCCAAGAGCTCGCAAGAGCGCCTCGAGCTCTATTATCTCTGGGACGACCTCCACGTACTCATCTCGCCCGGGGAGCTTCCTCCGCCCGGAGATTGTGATGTTCCTCACGAGGGAGGGCGCCCCGAAGAGGAGGCTATCGTAATCCTGGCTTGCGCAGAGGTCGGCATCCCCCCTCCTCACGATGTGGGCCGCCTGGGCCTCTCCCTCCGATGGGGCCTGGACCCAGGGGACGCCCATGAGCGTCAGGAGGCGCTTGGCCTCTTCTACCATATCGTCCTTCAGCCTTGCGGCCTGTTGAGCGTACTTCCTGGCTTCCTCGAGCCTCCCTGCCCTGAGGGCCTCCTCGTACTTGATGAGGGCCTCCTCCCTTATCTCCATCCTGCGCTTTATCTCCGCCTCCTTGAGGGCCGGCGGCTTCCCGTCGAAGACGTATATCGGCTTTATGCCGAGCTCGATGAGGTTCACCGTCCGGTAGAAGAGGCCGCTGAGGTGGCTGGTTACCCGGCCCGAGCTGTCCATGAGAGGCCTCCCATCCGGCCCCCTTATTATGGAGAGGAACTGGTAAAGAGCGTTGTACGCATCGAAGGCGATGGCCTTCCCGGCCAGGTCCCTCAGGCTCACGACCTTGATGGCCCCATCGGGAACGAGAGCCCTAAGGTTGACGCCCAAGCCTGTCCCACCTCAGCTCTATGGCCTTCCTCCCCCTCGAATGGCGTGTAACGTAGACGAGGCCGTTTATCTCAAGGGTCATCAGCGCCCGGCTCAGCTCCTTCATGCTCAGGTCGGGGTAGAACATCCTGAGGTAATCGAGGAGCTTGTCGTCCGTTATACGCCCGTTCTTCTTCAGCACCTCTACTACCATGGAGCAGAGGGGCCTTATCCTCCAGACACGCAAGCCCATCCCCCCTCATGCCACGGTGGGCATGGGCGTCTTCTGGACCTTCCTGGACCTCTGGGCGAACTCCTTATACCACTTCTCCACATCGGGGGTTATGCTCGGGCCCACCTTCTTCAGGGCCGCCTCGAAGTCGGCCCAGGTAACCTCCTCGGCCTTTATATCACGCCTCAGGGCGTTCATGGCTGCCTCCCGGCATACAGCCTCTATATCGGCGCCGGAGTAGCCCTGCGTTATCTTGGCCAGGCGCTCTAAATCGACATCCTCTGCGAGGGGCATCCCCCTCGTGTGAATCTTGAATATCTCGAGCCTCGCCTTCTCATCGGGCGGAGGAACGTATATGAGCCTGTCGAAGCGGCCGGGCCTCAGGACGGCCGGGTCAAGTATATCCGGCCTGTTCGTGGCCCCTATGACCACCACGTCCTCCAAGACGGCGATTCCATCGAGCTCCGTGAGGAGCTGGCTCACGGCCCGCTCTGTTACGCCGCTATCCGCATAGCCGAGGCCCCTCCTCGGGACGAGAGCATCTATCTCGTCGAAGAAGACGATAGCCGGGGCAGCCGTCCTCGCCTTCCTGAAGACCTCCCTTATGCCACGCTCCGTCTCGCCGACCCACTTGCTCATGAGCTCCGGCCCCCTCACGGCTATGAAGTTCGCCTCGCTCTCCGTTGCGACGGCCTTGGCGAGGAGCGTCTTCCCGCAGCCGGGCGGCCCGTAGAGGAGGACGCCCTTCGGGGGCTTTATGCCGAGCTTCTTGAACCTGTCCGGGTACTTCAGCGGCCACTCGACGGCCTCGCGGAGCTCCTGCTTCACGCTCTCCAGGCCGCCGATATCGCTCCAGCGGACCTTCGGTATCTCTATGTAGACCTCGCGGACGGCCGTGGGCGTTATCTCCTTGTAGGCGTTCATGAAGTCCTCCATGCGGACCTCCATCTTCTTCAGAACCTCCACGGGTATGCGCTCTTGCTCCAAATCGATTTCCGGCAGGTAGCGCCTGAGGGCCTTCATGGCCGCTTCCCGGCAGAGAGCCGCCAAATCGGCGCCCGTGTAACCGTGTGTTATATCGGCGAGCTTCTCTAAATCGACGTCCTCTGCGAGGGGCATCCCCCTCGTGTGAATCTGGAGTATCTCGAGCCTCCCATTCCTATCCGGTACGCCTATCTCGATTTCCCTGTCGAAGCGGCCGGGCCTCCTGAGGGCCGGGTCTATGGCGTTTATCCTGTTCGTGGCCCCTATCACGATGACCTGCCCACGCCCCTTCAGGCCGTCCATGAGGGCGAGGAGCTGGGCGACCACGCGCCTCTCTACCTCGCCCGTAACCTCCTCCCGCTTCGGGGCGATGGCGTCGAGCTCGTCTATGAATATTATGGCCGGGGCGTTCTTCTCCGCCTTCTCGAATATCTCCCTGAGCCTCGCCTCAGACTCGCCGTAGTACTTCGACATTATCTCTGGCCCGTTGATGGCGTAGAAAGCCGCATCCGACTCGTTCGAGACGGCTCTGGCCAAGAGCGTCTTCCCGCATCCGGGTGGCCCGTAGAGGAGGACGCCCTTCGGGGGCTCTATGCCGAGGCGCTGGAAGAGCTCTGGGTGCCTGAGCGGGAGCTCCACCATCTCCCTTATCTTCTGTATGGCCTCCTCCAAATCGCCTATGTCCTCGTAGGTAACCCTCGGGACCCTTATGCCCTCCACGGGCTCGGGCAGTACCTTGAGGCGTGTCCGGTACGTAACCCTCACGATGCCCCTCGGCCTCGTCCTGACGACGGAGAACGTGAGGGGCCTGTACGCAAAGGGAACACGCACTATATCGCCCTCCACGAGCGGGCGGTTCACGAGCCTATCCCGGATTAGCTCCTCTGTCCCACGCTCGACATCCCTGAAGCGCACGTTCGTCGGCGCTATGGTAACGCTCACGGCGTCCTTTACGTCCGCTTTACGAACCGTTACGTAGTCGCCGAGGGATACGCCTGCGTTCTCCCTGGTGATGCCGTCTATCCTTATGATATCCTCGTCCTGGTCGTCTTGGTAGGCCCTCCACACCCTGGCGGCCGTCCTTCTCCGCCCGATTATCTCTATCACATCGCCCGTCGATACCCCGAGCTTCCGCATGGTCCTCTGGTTTATCCTGGCAATCCCGTAGCCCACGTCCCTGTCTCTCGCCTCCGCTACCCTCAGCTGGACCTCGGGCCTCTCCCTCGTGGCGCGCTTAGGACGGCTCATCTCATTCTCCCCCATGTCCTTGGGCTTCCTCCATCATAAGCTTTCCTCGCCACCTACGGTCCCTCGAAGCCGCACTTTATGCATTTGTACGGCCTCGCAAGCTTCCGGCAGGCCTCACAGCGCCAGATGAGCACGTCCCCGCAGTTAGGGCAGTAGAACTTCACGGCGTCCGTCCCGGGCGCTATGGTCCTGTTGCATGATGTGCAGCTCGGGAGCTTTACTTGGCTCATCTCCATCTGCGCCCGTGGCCCCCCTCCTATTTATGTGTTGGCATTATGCGGAAGGGATTTAAGAGACGCCCTCCTCCGCCTGCTCCGGGGCCGCTATGAAGGACAGGTTAGACGCCGAGCGATGAGGGGACACCCGGGTTCGAGCGGCCCCCGCCAGAGAGGAGGTACCCGTCTTGCGCCTGGTGTTCGTGGTAGGGATGGCTGGCTCGGGGAAATCACTCCTCACCGGCTCGTTAGTGGGCTGGCTGAGGGAGCAGGAGCAGGACGCAGCGGCCGTGAACCTCGACCCAGGTGCCTTGGACCTCCCCTACGAGCCGGACGTGGACGTCAGGGCCTACGTTACCGTCGAGGAGGTCATGGAGCGCTACGGCCTCGGCCCCAACGGGGCCATGATAGCGGCGGCGGACCTCATGGCCACCTACGTGAAGGAGCTCGAGGCCGAGCTCGATGGCCTCGGGCCCGACATAGCCATCGTGGACACGCCGGGGCAGATGGAGGTCTTCGCCTTCAGGCCCTCAGGTCTCTTCATCGTGGAGAACCTCACGACGTGGCCGAAGGCCATAATCTACCTCTTCGACGCCCCCTTCTCGAGGGAGCCGTCCAACTTCGTGGCCAACATCTTCCTCGCCTCGGCCGTCTACCACCGCTTCTTCGTCCCACAGCTCCACGCCCTCACGAAATGCGACCTCGTGGCCAGGGAGGACGTGCGCAGGATGGTGGAGTGGTCCTCCCGGCCGAGGGCGCTCATAGATGCGCTCGAGACATCGCTCAGGGGGCCGAGGCGCCTGATGGCCCGTGATATGGTGCGTGCGGCCGTGAAGCTCGGCCTCTCGTTCCCCCTCATACCCGTCGCCTCCACCACCTGCGAGGGCTTCCTTAACCTAAACATGGCCATAGAGAGGGCCGTCTCGGGCGGGGAGCGCTATACGTTCTGAAGCGTGTGGGCTTCCCGTAGCTTCTTCAAACTTTTACTCAACCCCACAGAGTACTCTTCTCATCGTTGCCTGACCTTAAATATCTCAATCATAAAAGACAAGGCGGCCATGTCACCGATATCGTTAAAAGAATGGAACGAGGGACGCACGGAGGAAACCCTAGAAACACGCATTTTGAAGTTTCTTCAGCAAAATAAGGACAAGGCCTTTTCCTCGTATGAAATAGCTGAGGCCATAGGAGAGCTTCAACCCGCTGATAAGCTGAGCATTAACTCCCTTCTTAATATATTATTAAACGCTCTTCGCATTAATGACGTTGAGAGAGCGCTTCGGGCTCTCATAATGGAGGGCAAAGTTAAAGTAAAATATATAAAAATTGCATCTGGATGTTATGAGAAATATTATAGAGCAAGTGGATGAGAGCTTCTTCTTGACAGGCATGTCGCTAATATTTTAAGGCTGTAGCACTACTCTTGGAAGGCCATGAGGCTTCTGGAGCACCAGGCCAAGGCCATGTTCGCCCGCTACGGCATCCCCACGCCAGAGGGCCGTGTGGCCAGGACGCCCGAGGAGGCGGAGGCCATAGCCCGAGAGCTGGGGCGCCCTGTGGCCGTGAAAGCGCAGGTGCTCGTGGGCGCCCGAGGCCGTGCTGGAGGCATCCTATTCGCCGACACGCCCGAGGAGGCGGAGGAGGCGGCCGGGAAGCTCCTGGGCTCCGAGATAAGGGGCGTGAGAGTTCACGAGGTGCTCGTGGAGGAGAAGCTCCCCATAGCCCGGGAGCTGTACATGGGCTTCACAATCGATAGGGCCGAGCGCTCGTACGTGGCCATCGCATCGCCGGAGGGGGGCATGGAGATAGAGGAGGTCGCCGAGCGCTTCCCGGAGCGCATATTCAAGCACCACGTGGACCCGTTGGTGGGCTTCAGGCCCTACCACGCCCTCTCCCTGGCCAAGCGCATGGGCTACTCCGGCCGGGCGGCCCTGGAGCTGGCCCGCATATTCACGGCCCTATACCGCCTCGCCCTGGACTACGATGCCGAGCTCACGGAGATAAACCCCCTGGCCGAGACGGAGGATGGGCGCTTCGTGGCGGCGGACGCAAGGCTCATCGTGGACGATAACGCCCTCTTCAGGCACCCCGAGCTGGCCGAGCTCGAGCGCCCGCCTGGCGAGGAGAGCGAGCGAGAGCGCATGGCCAGGGAGGCCGGGCTGGGCTACGTGGAGCTCGACGGCGATATAGGCATCATAGGGAACGGCGCAGGCCTTGTGATGGCCACGCTCGACATGGTGGCCCTCCACGGCGGGAGGCCCGCGAACTTCCTGGACGTGGGAGGGGGCGCTTCAGCGGAGCGCATGGCCAGGGCGCTCGACATCGTACTGGCGAACCCGAGGGTCAGGGTCGTGCTCATCAACATCCTCGGGGGCATAACCCGCTGCGACGAGATAGCCCGGGGCATCCTGTCGGCCATGGAGCGCCTTGGCGTGCGCAAGCCCATGGTGATAAGGCTCGTGGGCACGAACGAGACAGAGGGCCGGGCCATCTTGGAGCGGGCCGGCATAAGCGTGTTGGACAGCATGGAGGAGGCGGCCCGTAGGGCCGTGGAGCTGGCGAGGGAGGTGGCCTGAGCTTGGCCGTCATCTCCCTGCCGGAGGGCCTGGCCAGGAGGCTCCTTGAGGAGGCGAAGCGCAGGGGCGTGAGCCTTGAGGAGCTCGTTTTGGACGAGCTATCCAGCGCCCTCGACCCAGCCGAGAGAGGCCGGGCCTGCTGGGAAGCCGCAGAAGCCATGATAGAACGGGCCGAGGAGGAGCTCTCCAAGGGCGACCTGAGGCAGGCGAGCGAGAAAATATGGGGCGCCGCTGCCCTGGCCGTGAAGGCCGTGGCGTGGGCCACTAAGGGCGTGAGGCTGGCGAGCCACGGGGAGCTCTGGCGCTTCGTGGATGAGCTGGCCGGGGAAACGGGCGATGAGGACATAAGGGAGGGCTGGAGGGCTGCCACGGCCATGCACGTGAACTACCACGAGGGCTGGGCGCCGGAGGGGGAGGTGAGGGCCTGCCTGAGGCGTGTCAGGAGCCTGCTGGAGAGGCTTAGGGCGTGCATTTCGTAGGGCTTATCACGAGAATGGTTATATATGACATTGCATCCTCTGTTCTGCCATGCCAGAGGGGCTCCTATCGAGAGTGGTGGTGAACCCAAAGGTGATGGCCGGGAAGCCCATCATAAGGGGCACACGCATAACGGTCGAGCAGATATTGCGCTTGCTCGGCCAGGGCCTCTCGGTCAAGGAGATATTGGCCGAGTATCCCTACTTGACCGAGGAGGACATCAGGGCCGCCCTCCTCTACGCAGCCGAGGCCCTTTCCAGGGAAGTGGTGATACCGCTAATTGAGGCCCGTTAGGCTCCTCTTAGATGAGAACGTAGGCAGGCGGACGTGCGATATCCTAAGGGCCAGGGGGATAGATGTCCTCTTCGTAGGAGATGAGAAGAAGGGGGCCGAGGACGAGCTCATCGTCCGTGAGGCAAAGGAGGAAGACCGCATCATCATAACTTGCGATAAGGACTTCGGCTTCTTGGCCCTGCTGCACGGGCCTCCTGGCGTCGTGGTGCTCAGGCGTGAGGATACCGCCACCAAGGGAGAGGTCATAACGAGGCTTGTAGAGGAGTTGGGCGAGCAAGCCTACGGGAAGCTCGTGATAGCTTACGAGGACAGGCTTCGCATAAGGGATATCCGCCCCTGATTAAGGCTGTAAGGAGCGCCGGCTTTCTCAGGCCTTCACGAGCCTCCAGATACGCCTCATTATGGTTGGCACGAGGACGGCGTATATGAGGAGCGCCAGGGCGCCCTCCGCCCAGGCGATGTAGCCCCAGGCGGCCACCACGGGCGCAGCCCTCAGGAGCAACATGAGGACGATCACGGAGCCGCTGAAGACCAGCCCCTCTGCCAGGAGCTGGAGGGCCGTGGCCAGGCCGGGGGCAGCTATCAGGCCCGAGAAGGCGTAGACGAAGCCGAAGAGCAACCAGATGGCGAGCAGCCATGCGACGGGGCGGGCCAAGCTCTCCCCGTAGAGACACGTGGCCCTGTATAGCCATAGAAGCCTCTTCTCAAGCCAAAAGCCCGCCCGCTCCTTGAGGCGGTCTAACAGGCCCCTCGGGGGCCAGGCCACGTGGCGCTTCTCCGCCTCCGGCCCGGCCAGGCGGCGGACTTCCATTTCGGCTATGTAGAACTTGGCGGCCTCCTCATACCTCTTCTTAGCTATGTGCCAATCTCTTAAATCCCTAAGTTCTTGTAGAATGTTTTCAAGCGTTATATCTGGATCGTCAGGAAGAGCTATATCGTCGAGAACCTTTTCATTAAATCTTACTGCTAGTCGCTTATATTTGTTCGCAAGCTTTCTATTTGTTTTTAATAGAAATACCATGGCATCTACCGTCATGAAGGCCTCGTTATTATTCCACCAGCGAACGCCTCTAAACTCTACACGGGAAAGATCTACGAACAAAAGCGAAACTCTGCTCATATCGGTCTTTAAAAAGATTATTTTCCCACGAGCTCCAAATCTAATTCTCTTAAACACCACTCGGCGACGTGTATCTAATGGATATTCTGATATGGTGGGCAGCTGACTCTCATGGAACTTCATCTCGTCAAGGATCAAAACAGACTCGAATACAGCCCCCGATCTTAGATGCGCACTTCCAAAATCAACTGTCTTATAGAAGCTTGCCGCTCGGAAGCTCACATCTCCATTAAATAGCACATCATAGAAGATGGCCTTTTTCATAAATATAGCGCCGTCGAAATTTGCCATAGCGAAAAACGTTGTTCCATCAAATCCAGCAATATTATGAAATTTTACACTCCAGAAGTTAGAGACTCCATGAAAAGTAGCTCCACGAAAGCTCACATTCCCAGAGAACTCGGCGCACCAGAAGTTGGCGTGTTTAAAGAAACATGCGAACTCGAACAAGACATCATCCAAGAATTTTACGAACTCAAAGCTCGCAGCTTTATGAACATGGGCATCTATGAAGTTCGCAGGTCCTAAAAACCTTGTTCTGATGAAGACAGCATTTTCAAGGAACGTTGCTCCTCGGAATACCGCGAGTTTAGAAAACGTCGCACTCCAAAAACTAGCATCTTTATGAAAAGTAGCGAATTCAAAAACAGCGTCTTCAAGGAACTCGGCCTCGTAAAAAACAGCAACACCATGAAATATGGCCCTATTAAAATATATACGCCCTCTAAAAACATATCCGCTCAGGTCAATACTTGGGAGATGGTATCCGATGCAGAAAATTGCTTGGGCTTTTTCTGCAGCATTTTTTATACGCTCATAGAAAGCTTGCCGAATAACTTCGGGCTCTTTGCTCCAACAATCAGGGTCGTGGAAGAGGCAGTATTCCCGCCCGGGCAGGGCTGGCATATCGCACTCCCACTCACGCAACTCTTTGGCCTCGAAATCGTAGTATATGGCCCTATACTTGCAGCGTCTCGCCTCCTCCATGCCCGGCCTCATCGCTCCGGCCTCGTCAGCCCTTATATACGTTCTCCGAGCCCCTGTGGGCTCCCCGATGTGCGGGCTCCATCCTACGTTAATGTTCCTCATCGCCTCTCGTCCTCGTGGTGCCAGCCTTGGGCGAGGTGGCCCTCACGACGGTCGTGTTCGCCGAGCCAGGGGACGCCTGCGTGATGGGCCTCCACGCCTTAAAGGGCCTCGGCCTTGAGGTAGACCCTACTACGGGCGAGCTCAGGAGGAGCGAGGCCATCCTGGCCATTTGAGGAGCCCGCATCGCTCTGTCAGTATCGTCTGATAATTCAGAATTCTCAGAAAAATCAGAACACTTAAATACCTTCCTCTCCCCCGCCCGGTGGGCGATGGGCATGTGCTACGGGAGCGGGCCGGGCCACGTATGTCATAGGCCCCCGAGGATAGAGGCGGTCGTGTCCGTGGACGAGAGGGGCCAGATAGTCCTCCCGAAGGAGATAAGGGAGAAGGCCCGTCTGAGGCCTAAGGACAAGCTGGCCCTCATCGCCCACTACCACGGGGACGAGATAGCCTACATCATGCTCATCCCTGTCGACCGCTTGGCCGAGAACTTGAGGCGCTTCCTGGGCTCTCTCCTGAGCGAGCTCTTGGCCCCGAGCGAGGAGAGGCCAGGGCAGGAGAGGGCCGAGGGGGAGGGCTGAGGCATGGCGGAGCCCATCATAGAGGCCAGGGGGCTCACGAAGGTCTTCGGCGATTTGGTGGCCGTCGACCACGTGAGCTTCCAAGTCAGGCGAGGCGAGATATTCGGCTTCTTAGGCCCTAACGGCGCTGGGAAGACGACGACTATCAACATGCTCATAACGCTCCTGAGGCCCACGGAGGGAGAGGCCTACGTGGCGGGCTTCAGCGTCCTTGAGGAGCCCCACGAGGTCCGCAAGCGCATAGGAGTCGTGTTCCAGGAGCCCACCCTGGACAGGCACCTCACGGGCTGGGAGAACCTCTGGATACACGGCCGTATGTACGGCATAGAGCGCTCCGAGCTGAGGGAGCGCATAGACATGGCCCTTGGGCTCGTGGAGCTGGAGCGCTGGGCGCACGTGCCCGTGAGGAAGTATAGCGGTGGCATGATGAGGCGCTTAGAGCTGGCCAGGACGCTCCTCTGCGAGCCAGAAGTCCTCTTCTTAGACGAGCCAACCCTCGGCTTAGACCCGCAGAGCAGGGCGCATATATGGGATTACATAGAGGCCCTCAGGCGTGATAAGGGCATAACCATCTTCCTGACCACGCACTACATGGATGAGGCGGATAAGCTATGCGATAGGGTGGCCATAATAGACCACGGCCGTATAATATCCCTCGGGGAGCCGGAGGAGCTGAAGCGCTCCATCGGGATGGGCGTCATCTACGTGCGCTTGACCATGCCCGAGCGAGCCAAGGAGCTCGTGGGAGCTCTGATGGAGGAGGGCCTCGCCCAAGACTTCCGGGTGGCCCGGGGCGCTCGTGTGGCCCTCTTCGTGAGAGATGCGCCAACCTTCATACCGAGGATATTCGACATCGCCTCTAAGTTGGGCGTCCCGATATCCGAGATATCCTACCACATGCCCACCTTAGATGATGTCTTCTTGCGCCTCACGGGCCGGGGGCTCAGGGAAGCGGAGGCAGGTGGCCCCTGGCTCTCCCGCAGGAGGGCCATGGCGAGGAGGTGGAGGGCTTGAGGCCCGGGCAGCACGAGGCATCTTTCTTCACGGCCCTCTCCGTGATGGCCTATCGGCAGCTGAGGTCCTTCCTCAGGATGAAGGCCAGGCTCGTGATGAGCATCGGGAGGCCGTTGCTATGGCTTTTCTTCTTCGGCCTGGGCTGGTCTTCCACGCTCAGGGGGCCGGTGGCCCAGCAGGCCCTCAGGGGCATGAGCTTCATGGACTTCGTGGTGCCGGGCGTGGTGATGATGAGCGTGTTCTTCACGTCCTTCTTCGCAGGCTCATCCGTGATATGGGACCGTGAGTTCGGCTTCCTGAAGGAGGTCATGGTGGCGCCAGCGTCGAGGACGGCCGTAATCCTCGGGCGTGTGCTCGGCGACTCGCTCATAGCCATCCTCCAGGGCGTCCTCACGCTCGCAATAGCAACGCCCCTCCTCAGCCAGCCGCCCACCTGGGGCCTCCCGGTGGCGCTCTCCGCCATGTTCCTCACGGCCTTAGCATACGCCAGCCTCGGGACGGCCATAGGCTGCTCGGTGAACACCATAGAGACGTTCCAGCTCATCCACATCACGCTCGCCATGCCCATGATGTTCTTGAGCGGAGCCGTGGTCCCCCTCTACACCGCCCCGCTCTGGATGAAGGTAGCGTCCGTGCTCGTCCCCCTGGCCTACGGTGTAGATGCGGCCCGCACGGCCATATCGGGCGTCTCCCTCATGCCCCTATGGCTCGATATGACCGTATTGGCCTGCCTGGCCCTGGCGTTCTTGTTCATCGCCGTGAAGGCCTTCGAGAGGACCACTCCCCTCTGAGGCGCCGTCGGCTCAGCCTTCTCTTAGCCCCTCTCTCCTGACGAGCTCACCGACGGTCAGCACGCCCACGCCCAGCGCACGGGCCTTCTCGGCCAGCTCGATGTCCTCGGTGATGAGGACAAGCCCGTCCCGGAGGGCCACGTATAGGTAAGAGGCATCGTAGAATGTGAGGCCCGTCCTCATGGCCAGCTCGCAGATGCCCGGCAGGTCTTCTTGGACATCCGGGTAGAGCACGTCCATCATGCCTAAGGCGCCTTGGAAGGCCTCTAATAATTTCCAGGCCTCCTGCTCGCTGATGCGCTTCTTCAGCGCCCGCTCTTTCCACACGAAATTGCCAAGCTCGTAGAAGGCAAGCATGGTGGTGGCCTTACCTCTGAGGGCTTCTAAGGCCTTATCCTCAAGCCTCCTGACCAAGGATATCACGGCGCTGGCGTCGAGCAGGTACAGGGCGCATCACCTTGATAGCCTATCCTCCCGAATAGACCTCACTATCTCATCTTCAGGTATCTTCCTCAATATCTCCGCTGCTCTTCTTAAGGCCTCTTTCGCCTTTTCTTCTTTTATGCGCCTAAGCTCCTCCTCCAGCGCCCTCCTGATGACCTCGCTTATGTTCACGCCGTGGCGCTTGAGCTCCTCCTTCAGCTCCCTGGGCACCCGGGCGGATACGACAACGCTCATGTCCCACGCCCTCCGTATTACGGGATGCGCTCTACCCATTTAATAAGGCTTGTTGGCGAGGCCTTGGCGCGCCGGCAAGCATTTTTACCCGCTCGAATGAGCGCTTGAGGCGAGGTAGCCCGGCATGGCCATCTTGGTCGGCTCCGGCACGAGGGCCATCGTGCAGGGCATAACGGGCCGGCAGGGCTCCTTCCACACGAAGCTCATGCTCGATTACGGGACTAACATAGTGGCCGGCGTAACGCCCGGGAAGGGCGGTCAGAGCGTGTGGGGCGTGCCGGTTTACGATACGGTCCGGGAGGCCCTGGCGGAGCACGATGCCAACGCCTCCATAATCTTCGTGCCAGCCCGCTTCGCCAGGGACGCCGTCGTAGAGGCCATAGAAGCTGGCTTAGAGCTCGTGGTGGTCATAACGGAGCACATCCCCGTGCGGGACACCATGGAGTTCCTGGCGCTCGCCCGTAGAGAGGGCGCCACCATCATAGGGCCCAACACGCCCGGGATAATAACGCCCGGGGAGTGCAAGCTCGGCGTCATGCCGGGCCACGTCTTCGAGCGTGGGCGGGTCGGCATGGTATCTCGCTCCGGGACGCTCACCTATGAGATAGCGGCCCAGCTCACCAGGGCCGGCCTCGGGCAGAGCACCTGCCTGGGCATAGGGGGCGACCCCGTTGTGGGCCTCACGTTCACGGAGGTGCTCGACATGTTCGAGCAAGATGACGAGACCGAGGCGGTGGTGCTCATAGGCGAGATAGGCGGCAATCTTGAGGAGCTGGCGGCCCAATACGTAGCAGAGGCGGGCTACCCAAAGCCCGTGGTGGCCTTCATAGCCGGCCGCACTGCGCCGCCCGGGAAGCGCATGGGCCACGCTGGCGCCATAATAATGGGGCGGGCCGGGACAGCGCAGAGCAAGATAGAGGCCTTAGAGCGGGCTGGCGTGAGGGTGGCCAGGACGCCCATGGAGGTGGCTGAACTCGTGGCCGAGGAGCTTGGGCGCACGTGAGCCTTGGCCTCAAGGCCCTTAACCGCTGGGGAAAGGTAAAATAATCGCTATCCCTCGCTGGAATACGGTGGCCCAGGTTGAGGAGGAAGGTGCGCAGGATACCCAAGCTGGTGCGCCGGGAGGTCTACGAACGTGAGTTAGAGATATCCGAGCGGAGGGCGGGCCATGTGGCTGGAGGTGGAGCTGAGGAGGCCGGGTCGGGCTGACTCCCTAATCGTGAGGGCCTACGCAAACGGGGGCTTTAGGGCTGGCGAGCCCGAGATGATATTGCCTCTCCGGCTGGCCACATCGATGGGCTTTGATATAGGGCGAGCCGAGCTGGGCGAGGGCATCGCTTGTGGGGGCACTCACATCGCCATGTGGGAACTTGGCGAAATAGAGGTCCGTGTGCACGTGCCGGATAGAGAAGTTCCCTGGGTGAGGGCCAGGGCGGTATGCGTGGAAGGGGAGTACGAGGCCCTCCTGAGCAGGGAGCTGATAGGCTCCCTCGGCCTTCTGCTCGACTACGGGCGGAGCAGGTGGAGGCTGGAGGACGACCCGCCCGGGCAGTACAGGGATGAGGCCGAGCCACAGTATTGGCGCTGATACCGGGGGCGACCGTGCAGCACGCCCCGCCGAGCAGCCCTTATAAATCTGCTGAGCTCACAAGGCCCAGGAGGCGATGGCCCATGCCCCTGAGGGACCCGGTGAAGATAGCCATAGCCCAGGCCCGCAGGCTGAAGGTGAAGATATGCCGGGAGTGCGGGGCCAGGAACGCCCCTACGGCCAAGAAGTGCAGGCGCTGCAGGAGCAGGAACCTCCGCTGGAAGCGCGTTGAGCGCAGGCGTTAGGCGAGCCGGTAGATTTATCTTGCCCCCGCCGGAGGGGCCTCGTGGGGGAGGGGGCCGGTAGTCCAGCCTGGTAGGACGCCGCCCTGACGCGGCGGAGGTCCCC
>CAYUYX010000006.1:5787-19699 GCA_964449495.1 uncultured Candidatus Bathyarchaeia archaeon | reverse complement strand
CGTGTCCTGCACCTTGCTGACGTGGTAGAAGCTCACGGGGTCCCTTGGCGTCAGCTCGCCCCCGAGGCTCCACTCCCTCCCGCGCCACCTGAGGACGGCGTCTGCCGGGAAGATGCCCTCGAAGAGGGGCCTGCCCGTGAGGGGGGCGCCGTACTCGCCCAGCGTGCCGAGCTTTATGAGAGAGGCCTCGGGGCAGATATCACGCATTAGGAAGAGGAGGCCCAACGTGCCTATCACGTTGTTATACTGCACCTTTATGGCGTGGTCGGCATCAACCATGCTGTAGGGGGCGCTCGGTATCTCGCCGTAGTGGACTATGGCCTCGGGCTGGACCTCCTTCATGAAGGCGCCGAGCTTTGGCCTGTCGAGGATATCTATTTTCTTGAACTTTATCTCGACGCCCAGGACCTCCTTAGCGGCCTTCAGGCGCTCCTTCATGCTCGCTATGGGGACGACGCTCATCGAGCCCTTCTCACGCACCATCTTACGCCTTAGGAAGTTATCCACGCCGCTCACCTGGCAGCCCAGGGCGCCGAGCTTGAGGGCGAGCGTCCAGCCCAGGTAGCCGTCTATGCCGAGGATGAGGACACGCATGTCCCTGAGCAGGTAGCCGTACTCGGTCAGCTCCCACTCGGGGCATTCCTTGAACGTTATGGTGGGCTCAAAATAGCCGAGTTCTGGCCTCCTGCGGCACCTTATCAATATCTCAGTATCCTCCGCCATGAGCTTGAGCCTCTGCATGGTCTGGCCACAGGCCCTGAAATCGATATTGCCCTTCAGCTCGGCGGCCGGACAATTCCAGCATGTCTTCTCGGCATTATGGGTCGACCACTTCCCCGTCATGTCGAGGTTACTACCACCACGTGGTAATAAAAGTCTTTCGGGAGCAAAGGCTATGGGGCATGCCGCGGGTAATTACCTCCCCCGGAGAGCCATCATGATGCCTACCACATCCTCAACGGATGGGTCGTCCGGGACCAAATCTGCGTTCTCCCTTCCCCTCACGTAGAGGAAAGCGTCCTCGTTGTGTTTGCCTGTCAAATCGCTTTCCTTGAAGACCTCCCGCTTGGAAAGCCTGGCGTTTAGCGCAAATCCCTCGTTAGGGATGAGGACGAGGTCGGGAGCATCGTCCATGCTCGGGCCGTGATATATCTCCTCCTTCCGGTACACCTTCTTTATCACGCTCTGCCCATCCCACTTAAGCCCGTAGAAGAGCTCGGTGAGCTCCTCGAGGATATCCTCGGCCTCGCTCGGCCTGACGGAGCCCCTCGGGTACTTGCCCTCCAAGTTCAGGTATATCCTCGATGGCTCGAGGGCGAAGGCTCTCGTGCCAGCCCTGATGTTGTTGTAGCCCTTCCTCGGCTCATCCCCGAGGAGCAGGTATCCCTCGGATGCCAGGAGGGCGTTCAAGTTCACCTCTATTTTGAGGCGCTCCATTCCGTGGTCGGAGAGCATGATGATATCGTCCTTGTCCCTGAGCATCCCCGCCAGCTCCCCTATGGCCTCATCAACGAGGCTGAAGAAGGAGAGGAAGTGCTCGTGCCACTCGTGGTCGGTCCTCTCGTAGGCGCTCCAGAGGAAGTGCCCGAGCCTATCCGTGCCCGTTACGACGAACATGAGGACATCCCACTTCACCTTCCTCCACATGCGCTTGCAGAGCTCGAGTCTCGCCCTGAGCACATCGGAGAGTTCCTTGAACAACAACAGGGGGGACCTCCGGCACCTCTCAACATCTATGTCCACGCGGTAGCCTACCTCACGTAGGTACTTGATGTAGGATGGCGGGTAAACCGCCTTGCCTAAGTCAGGGGAGACGAAGCCCGATACCATGAAGCCGTTTATCTCGAGGGCCGGGTAGGTGGATGGGACGTTCACGATGATGTAGCGCTTCGAGGGGTCCGCCTGCCAGAAGGCCGGCGCCTTCAGCTTCGTGAAATCGTGGAACGCGAGGGTGTACGTGCCCCTTATGAGGTTCGTGAACCCGAAGACGCCGTGCTCGCCAGGGTTCTTCCCGGTTATTATGGAACTCCAGGAGACCGAGGATACATCCGGTATGGAGGGCCTCATCCCCCTCAGGACGCCGTCCCCCATGAGGGCCTTCACGTTCGGCATGATGCCTCTACCGGCCAGGTCCACCAGGAGAGCATGCGGAACGCCGTCCAGGCCTATGATAAGCGTCCTCTTTTTCCTCACCCGCCCACCTCCTCGACCCCGCACAATCGCCTACTATAAAGCTAATGGGCCACGGCGTCCCTCGGAATAGCCTTGTAATCCCACATGAGGGAGAACATGAGGGCAAGCCCCCTGACGACGCTCGGATGGAATGTTATGGCCGCCTCACGGAAGGAAAACGGGACCCCGGGGTCCTCGACGAGGAAGAGGGCTCCGGCCCCCTTCCCTGGGTCAATTATGCAGCCCCTTATTGGAACCTCATCGCTGAAGCGCACGAGCACGCTCGCCAGGGGGGGCTCCTCGAGCATCCTCAGCATCTTGGCCTGCCTCTCCCTGTCCTCCGGCTCCATCAGGTCGGGCCTCATCAGGATGACCTTCACGGATACGCCTCTCTTAACCGCCCTCCTGAGGTTCTCCGCCACATCGGGCAGGTACTCCATCGCCCTCGACATTATGAGTATCTCCTCCTTAGCCATATCGTAGAGCCTCCTGGTCTCCGCCAGAGAGGCGTCTCCCACGCTCACTATGCGCAGGAGAGGGATGGTGCTCATGCCCCTCTTGCCCTTCAGGTATATCTGTCCTGCGGCCTGGACGAGCTCGTCGGCGAGCTCCCTGAGCGCCTTCACCTTGCGCTCGAGTTCCTTCACGTGCATGGCCACTATGTTCTCGGCTACCTCCTCCGGGGGAAGCGATACGTAGATGGCTGGCCTGCCGGGCCTCACGACGACGAGCCCCATCCTAACCAGCTCGTCTAAGATGCCGTAGATGCGAGCGCTCGGGACGCCGCTGGCCTTGCTGAGCGCAAGGGGCTTTGCCTCCCCCATGAAGAGGAGGTAGGCTAATGCGAGAGCCTGGTATTCGTTCAACCCCATGTCCATCAGCAGGGACCTGACTCTCCCTATGGCCTCGTCCTGGCCCGATGACATCCTCTTCTCGTGAGGCCGTGCCCTCTTAAGCGTTCTCAGAGGAATGACCCGGGCGTGGGGCTCCCCGCCCAATGAGCAGTAGGCTTTTAAACAACCCGGCACGGGCTGGGTAGAGCGACATGAGCGTGTTGATTACAGGCGGGGCTGGCTACATAGGCTCGGCCCTCGTCAAGCAGTTGTTAGAAGATGGCTATCACGTGGTAGTGGTGGACAACCTGTACAGAGGAAATTACGAGCCCCTCAGGGACTACGAGCAATCCGGCAGGCTCGACCTCCTGGTCATGGACATCTGCGATATCAAGGCGCTGGACAAAGCGGTGGAGGACGCCGGAGGCGTAGAAGCGATATTCCATCTCGCGGCCGTGCCCGGCATGAGGCTGTGCGCAAGGGACCCCGATAAGGCGGTGATGACGAACGTGTACGGCTCGTATAATGTCCTTGAGGTAGCGAGGAACCACGATGTGGACAAGGTCGTCCTGACGTCGAGCGCTGCCGTCTACGGCGACCCTGTAGAGCTGCCCGTGCGTGAATCACACCCCACCAACCCAAAGAACCTATACGGCATAACCAAGCTGGCCGCCGAACACCTTTTCGCATCCTATCACGAGCTGTACGGGCTACCCACCGTGGTCCTGAGGCTCGGGAACGTCTACGGCGTCGGTCTCTTCACCTATTGGGAGACCGTGATACCCAAGTTCGTGAACCAGGCCCTGAGCGGGAAGCCCCTGTCTGTCTACGGGACAGGGACGCAGACGAGGGACTTCATACACGTCTGGGATGTGGTCGAGGCGATGAGACTCGTCCTCGAGGCCAGGGGGGCCGCCGTGGCCGGGGAGACCTTTAACGTGGCAACGGGCAAGCCTGTGTCCATCAATGAGGTGGCGGAGGCCGTGTCGAGGGCAGTGTGGGAGGAATGCCGTATCGAGGTCGAGATATCGCACGTGGAATCGCCGAGGAAGGGCGAGACCACCGTGCCCGGCTTCTGCCTATCGGCCGATAAGATAAGGGAGAAGCTCGGCTTCAGGCCGAGCTGGGAATTTGAGGACGGCGTACGGCAGCTCATAAGGTACAGGCTTCTCTCCATGAGGCCGGGGAAGCAGGGCATCTCACAACCGCCACAACACGGCGAGCAACACGGACTTGATGAGGAATAAGGGGAACTTGAGGAGGTTCACGGACGAGTAGAATTTAGAAGCCCCCTCTCTGCCGTACATCTTGACCGGGACCTCCTTTATCTTCAGCCCAGCCCTATGGCAAACCAGTACGCGTTCCACGTTGTTCGTCAAATCGCTCTTCAGCAGAGGAGTATTCCTATAAACATCGTTGAGGAGCTTGCAACAGTCCCTGCTGAACCCGTAGAAGCCAGATGTAGCATCGCGTATCCTCTCCCCGGTCAAGGCTATGATAAGCAACCTACATACCGCCCTCCCGCACCGGAAGAGCAGAGGCTCCTCATAATCCCTCTGCCTCCCCCCTATCACGAGGTCAGCCTTTCCTTCACCGAGCGCCCTGAGCACCCTGATTACGTGCTTGGGCTCATGTTGGCCATCCGCATCTATCTTAACGACGAGGTCATAGCCCTTCCTGAGGGCGTAAGCCAGCCCAGATTGAATGCTACTCTCCTCCCCAAAATTCCTTCCGTGCTTAATCACGTTTATCCCCCTTGACATGGCTTCTTCGGCCGTGCCGTCGTTTGAACCATCATCTACGACGAGTATGTCGAAGGCGGGGCCGTGTCCTCTTCTCACCTCCATCAGCTTGTCAAGCACGGCCCCTATGTTCTTCTGCTCATTATACGCAGGGAGGAGCACGAGCACCCGGGGAGAGGATTGCATATCGGCGCCACCCTGGGTGAGCAGCTATTAAGACCCATATAAGGGTTGCCATAAGCAAGTTGATAGGGGTTGATGAGATGGAGTTCCCACCGATTAGGATAGTATTTGCTCATAGAACGATATAGCCCTCTTGATTATCACACGCCAATCGAGTTCTTCCTCGGCGTATTTCCGTGCTCTCCGGCCCATCTCCCGTGTGCGCTCCAAGTCAGAGGCCATACGCGCTATGGCCTTCGCCAGGCCCTCTGCGTCCCTCGGCTTCACTACGAGACCCGTGATTCCTGGCTTGACCAGGTCTGGGACAGCGCCGACGCACGTGGCCACTACCGGCCTCCCGCAGGCGAAGGCCTCTAAGACCACGTTGGGACACCCCTCCCCCAGGGAGGGGAGGATTAGGAAATCGGAGGCGTGGATGAAGCGGAGGGGGTCGGGCTTGAACCCCATGAGGTGGACCCTCGCGTGCCTGTTCGAGACCAACCTCTCGAGCGCCCCCCTCTCGGGGCCATCGCCTATGACGAGCAGGTCGATATCCATGCCCCGCGATTCGAGCATCTCCATGGCACGGCCTAAGAAGGTGATGCCCTTGACGGGGGATAGACGGCCAAGGAATATGGCCACGATTTCCCCGAGGCCGAGCTCATCTCTTACCTCGAGCCCGAGCTTCTCATCCGGCCTTATCTCGTGTGTATCTATGCCGAGGGGAATACGCACGGTATGCTTGGGCCTGACGCCGAGGGCCTCCAAGGCCCTCAGGGCTGAACTGGAAAGGCCTATCACGGCGTCCATGTGCTTCAGGGCGAGCTTAGCGAAGGTCTGGGTGTAAAAGCCGGAGAGTGCGTTTATGATGATGTCGCCGTGGTCATAATCTATCCCCGGGAAGCTCTCTATGGTGATGACCTTGGTCTTGTCAAGCAACATGCCGCAGAGCGAGAAGAGGTAGTTCTGGGAGAAGAAATGCACTATATCGTACTCGGGCTCGAGAGCCCTCAGGAGCCTTATGACCCTGGCCACGTGGGGGAGCGGCCAATCCACGGGTCTCATGGGGTTAATAACGGGGACTTCGTAGCCCCTCACGGACGGCGGTAGCTTTGCGCTCGTCATTGGGGGAGGCTCGATTAGGGCGACCTTCTCAACCGCCTCGGAGACGTGGATGATGAACTCGTAGAAGCCATAGGGCCTCCTCTGAGGCAATCTGACCCTCGGGCTGACGAACAGGACGCTAAGGTCCACCTCGTCGACCCCCTCGTGCTACGGGCCTTTCCGCCGTTTAAAAAACCATAGCGGAAGATGAACTCATGTCTTCTTGGCTAATAGGATGAGCTTCCCGTCTCCCCTGCTCCTGACCATGCTGATGGCCTTTAGCCCGACCTTGCCGAGGGCGAGCATCACCCAGCTCTCTCTGGCCGGGAAGAAGGGCGTCGCCCCATACCTAAGCACGCTCACGAGCCATCGCTTGCTTAAGCCGTACCGCTTGAAGCTCAGGGATGGAAACGTATCGAGCATCTTGGCCAGGTGCTCGAACAGCATCTTAAAGCGCCCGTGAAGCCTATTGAAGATGCGGCGTAAGGCGAAGTGGAGGGCCACCCTGCCCTTGCTCATGTCGGGGAAATCGCATATGAATAGGCCCTCCTCCTTGAGGACCGAGGATACCTCGGCCAAGAGGCCCTCCAAATCCGGGATATAGTGGGCCGTCTCGATGCACAAGACGAAGTGAAAGGCCCCTCCCCTGAACGGCAGGTATCTGCCATCGGCTTGGACGAGCTCTACCTTCTTAGCATTCACGAGGCTTTTTCTCGCATAATTAAGCGCATTCGCCGAGACATCCACGCCGACGTAGAAGCTCACATCCTCGAACATCCTCAGCACGCGGCGTGCTACCCTGCCCTCCCCGCAGCCCACCTCGACCACGACACCGGAGATGGAGGATGGGATACCGTGCCACCTGATGGCTCCCCGGGCGACCTCCTCTCTCCAGAGGTCATGGTAATCCGACGAGAAGAAGTAGGTAGCCGCCCAGACCTCATCTGCGCTCATGTTCACCACATGGTTGAGGCGACTTAAAAGGGTAGCCGCACGACATCCAATACGAAAGGCTTAAAAGCCATCGTAGATGAGTTCATGGAAGGCTAATGAAGAGAGAAAAGGGCGCCGAGGTATTAGTAGCCACATCGGTAATCGCCCTCGTCTCATCGTTGGTATTTCTCATAATGCTTACTCCCACCGTATTCGTCGCTTTCGCCTTCCTGCTCATCACAACTATAAGCATCCTCATCACCATGGATAAGGGCCTCATCGAGAAGAAGGTGAGGATTGCCTCGAGGACTGCCGTGAACATAGGGATAGCCCTCGTCTTCCTCTCCTCCGCCATCTTCCTCATGACATTTCAAGTATTCCGGGCGCCGGTCTTAGAGGGGCCCGCCACCGCCATCGCAATCCTCATAGGTTCCTTCCTCCCCGGCTACCTGCTCGTACGCACGCTCGACCTCCCGTACAAGGCGGCCCCCCTGCTCGAGGTCCTCGTTTTCTCCTACTGTTACAGTCTCTTATTCACCACGTTCCTGGCGACGGGGATTATGTGCTTAGAGGCCGGGTCGAGGGGGCCAATCGTTTCCTCTCTGTTCCTCGCCATGGCTATCTTCCTCGTGGTGCTCGAGTGGCTGAGGTACAAGGGCCTCCTGGGCCAGGGCGAGGAAGAGCGTATGCAACAAGTAGAGCTCCACGCCGTGGACGTAATGGCCCTCCTCCCGCCCTTAGCCCTCTCCTTCTACATAATGGCGGTCATCCACCCGTCCATGGTGAATTTCCCGGGCTTAGATATCGCGGAGCACATGAGGAGGGTACTTGTTTTCCTTAGGGACAAATCGTCATACACGTACCCTGAGCCAGCATACCATTTCCCGATAGCCATGATGTACGTGGCGGGGGGGAGCCCTGACCCCCACATGTTCCTCAGGGCCATCTCGGCCTTGGGCATCATCGTCCTGCCCGCCCTGTACGCGCTGTCCAAGGCCGTGCTCGGCAAGTTAGACGTGAGGGCCCAGGCGATGGCCTCCCTGGTGTTCTCGTTCTTCTCCGGGCTCGGATGGCTGCTCTTCCTCGTGGAAGCGCCCTATCCTGATTACCAGGCTTACTTGGCCGTCCACGAGATGGCCTTGTCCAAAACGTACTTCTCCATACCCTGTTCTCCCCCCTTGGACCTGACGGTATGGTACCGCCCAAGGACGCTAGGCCTCACGGCCCTAATGGCCTTCATGGTGCTGATGGCGAGGCGGCCTATCTCGCGCAAGAAGCTGGCGAGTCTCGGCCTGCTGATGGCCCTCATGTTCCTATCCCATCTCCCGGAGTTCTTCATGGCGATAGCCGTGCTCGCTTTCCTCACCGTGCTCTGGACGGACATGGAGGTAGGTAAGCAGGCGGTGCTCGCGTGCTCCATATCATTAGCCATAGCAGCCGTGGCCTACGG
This sequence comes from uncultured Candidatus Bathyarchaeia archaeon, assembly GCA_964449495.1. GTDB lineage: Archaea > Thermoproteota > Bathyarchaeia > EX4484-135 > EX4484-135 > EX4484-135. The sequence continues at coordinate 11,303 of CAYUYX010000006.1, read as the reverse complement.
CCTCTTCCAGGCAACGCTTGGGCTGCGGACGCCCTCTAAGGTCGTGTCCCCGTTCTTACACACCATCGCCCTGCTCATGACCCTCTTATCTGTGGGCTTGGCGCTGCTCGCCCGTCGTGTGCCCCTCAAGCTCGGGTCCAAGCTGCGCTCCTACGGCCCCAAGATTGGCACGGGGATAGCCCTATGCGTTCTGGTCGTGTTTGCGACGGGCGTAGCGGCCTGGCTGAACCAGCTCGATGACTTCAACCTCCGGGCCGTGGGCGGGCAAGATGGCATCTACTTCCTCCCCTGGTTCTTCTACCCGATGTTGGCCGGGGTGGCCCTCCCCCTCACCGTGCTCGGCCTGCTCGGAAGCGCAACGCTTTCTGCACCGTTAAGGCTCATCGTCGCCTTGTGCGTGGTGGCCGTCCTGCTCGGGCGCCTGGTCTCCATAGCAAACCTCTACATCACGTTCGTGGGCTTCTACGAGGCGAGATTCCCCCTCTACCTGTTCACCGGCCTGGCCATCCTGGCGCCCCTTGGCCTCCTCGAGATATGGAGGAGGCTGCCAGGGCGTGGTCTTGCGATGACGGGCCTCAAGGCGGCCGTGCTGAGCGCTTTGGTGTTCTGCGGGAGCATGACGACCTTCTACTCCCTCGAGTACTTGACCCTGACGTACTCGGGCGACCCCATAGGCCCCGCCGAGGAAGAGGCCCTTGCGTTCCTCAGGGACCTCATGGAGGTCTTCCCCCGCTCCACCATCCTGACCGTAACGAAGGCGTCGAGCCGCATAGTGAGATGGGCTCTCCCGGCCAGGATAGTAGTGGATTACTACCGCATGGCTATATGGAGGGCCTCCTCGCTCGAGGCCTCGCTCTCCCTGCTGTTCGACGAGCGCGCTGATAGCTACTTCATCTACCTCCATGCAAGGGATATGCGGGAGCTCGCCAAGATGGCTCCCGAGGACAGCGCCATGAAGCGCCTGATATCTTTCTTGCCCAAGGTGTTCGAGAACGGTGAGGTCAGCGTCTACTGGCTACCGGCCTTCTCGCCCCCCCGACCGGATAGCGAGACTGCCCTGGTGGTTGGGTTAGACGAGGACGAGCCCACCTACGCATACCTCATGCTGTCAACGGCCTACTACCCGTACACCACGGCGCTGGACGTGGATGAGGGTGTGTTCTCATCGGATATCCTGCTCATGCCGTACGATGGGGTGCCTGCGTCGGCCCCCCTCGACGAGCTCATGGCGTGGGTGCGTGCGGGCGGGACCCTGTTAGTCATGAACAAGGGCGGGGGCGGCCCTCTGTTGGACCTCTTGGCCACGCAGGAGGTGAGGATAACGGTGAACGCCACATCGCCCGATGTCCTCCTCTACCGCCCCGAGGAAACGAGCCCGCTGGAGAGCCTACGGGCCTTCTCGGAGAGCCTTGAGTTCGTGGTCGAGAACGCCAGGGAGGAATGCTCGCCTCTGGTCGTGGCGGACGACAATCAATCCGCCTTCTGGATTCCCTTCGTCTCCGGCCACGGCTCGATAGGGAAACCTGTGTTCCACGATGACCCCGGCGAGAAGGTGAGAGGCGCGAATGCCCTCAGGGTGGAGGTCGGGGAAGGCCCTTACTCGGAGTGGGGTTTAGCGCACTGGTACAAGGAGCCGCAGGATTGGTCGGCCTTCGACTTCATCTCCTTCTATTGGTACGGGCGAGGAGACGGGGCAGAGTACACCTTCTGGGTCATGGCCCCGGATACCAAGAACAGGCTGAGGTTCATCTTCAAGGACGAGTGGGCGGGGTGGAAGAGGGTGATACTGCCCCTCAAGGCCCCAGATGGGTCGTACGTGGTCAACGGCATCACCATCCACAAGCACACGAAGGGGGCGCCGGACCTCTCCCAGGTGCTCTACATATCCCTCAGGCTCGGAGGAGGGAACCCGAACCTCAAGGGGGTCTGGCGCTTAGACAGGCTCGTCGTCGACGTGGGGAGGTGGGTCAACCTCACCGTGGAGCTGGAGAACGCACGCACTTTAGAGGTCTACTCCCTGTCGGAGGAGGGCGAGAGCTTCTTAGCCAGAGTGAGCGAGAACGCCTCGGCAACGGCGCCGGCTGACTCGATGGTCTTCTCCGGCGGCCTCTCCGGCGATGTGCTCTTCGGGCCGGGGACGTGCGTCATGCGCTTGAACAGCTCTATAACGGATGGACGCCTAAGCGTGCTGCTCTCGATTAAGACGCCCCCGGGCCACACGGACGAGTGCAAAACGGCCCTCAGGCTACTCGGCATATACGAGGGCTTCCTGGCGAACGAGCTCGTGGTCGGCGATACCACATGGCCTCTTCCGACGCCCGTTTACTGCGCCAACATGACCGTGCGCAACGGGACCACCGTTCTGGCCTGGTTCTCCAACGGGAGCACGAGGGCCCCCTTCCTGCTTTGTAGGGAGGAAGGAGAAGGGCTGTTCATCTACATGAACATCTACCCGATGCTCAGGACCGTCGGCTCGCACGACATAATAGATGTGCTGCGGGTGGGGTGGGCAGTTCTCGCCAGAGCCGTGCCGAAGTTCGACGTGAGAACCGTGGGCACGTCTCCTGCCGGTACGTTCAACTTGCTCTTCTCACGCTTCACGGCCGAGGGCAACGTGGTGGTAGAGGGGAGGCCCCTCATCATCACGGGCGAGGACGTGAGCCTATCCTATACTGCCGGGGGAAGCGAGATGCGCTTGACGGGCCTAAGCATGGCGTGGATATCGGGCGAGGACCTCTTAGAGCTCCGTGCTGAAAAGCTCGATGGCGGTGGTGCTGGCTTCTACGTCCGGTTAGAGTCCAGCGGGGCGGTCGAGGTGCATGGCCAGGACATGAGGATGCGCCTCTTCTTCGCCAACGGCTCATCTCTGGACGTGGGGCTGGATGGCTCGGCGACGGTTCTCGTACACGGGGAAAACATCACGTCCTTCATCAGGGAGCCGAGGATTCTCGCAAGAGGAATTACGACCATACGTGATGCACATGTCTCCTCGTGGCCGGAGAAGAGGATATGGGATTTCGTCCAAGGCCTGCTGAAGGGGAAGGTGCCGACGACGACCCTCAGGGTCTACGATAAGACCCTTACCTTCCACGGGGAGGTGGACATCACGTTCTTGGTCGGGGGCGGCTTCAGCATGGCGAACGTGGGCTTCGAGGGCTCCGTCCAAGTATCGCCCCCCATGGTGGCCTGGGATGAATGGGCATCGCTGCTCAAGGCCACGCCCTTCGCCATCCTCTTCGCCCTCACCTTCTTCCTCGGGTACGCCTGCGCCAAGGTGGCCAAGAGGCCTCCAGAGCGCCTTCACCACGAGGAGCCGCCCGAGGGGCCCGGGGAGGCCCTGATGAGCGGGCCGGAAAAGAAGAAGCGCATACTCATGATTCTTGACCCAGCAGAGGCGTATATGCCGTTGCGCAGTGAGGAGAAGCTGAAAATCGTCGTGTGCGATTTAGACCCATCGTGGGAGGTACATCTCTTCCATGGAAACAACATAGAGTACAAAAGCCTCCCTTGCGGTTATAAGGTGCACACAATCCCGTTTGGCCGTAGGCCGAATTCCCTCCTGTTCAGGGCACTATACCTCTTCTCGTGCTTGTTCTTAGGCGCTAAGGTCGTCAGGAAGCACGACATAGGGCTTGTGTGCTGCAGGACGGGCCACCTCTACCTCGGCCTCATCGCCTACGCCGTATCGAGGTTAACGCACAGGAAGTGCCTTATCCGCGTGAACGAGGACGACGTATTGGCCCTGAGGTTCTTCTTGAGCGGGAGGTTCCCCGATTTCCTAATCGAGCTGGCGGTGGCCCTCGCCCGGAGAGTAGAAGAGTTTCTCTTGAAGAGGGCCGACTGGATAGTAACTCATGGCCCAGGAGATTTCAAGAGGATAAGTAAGCTGACGGATAGGATAACCTTCGTCCCCCTCGGCGTTGATACGGCTCTCTTCTACCCGTTTCCCGAGGAGAAGGCCCGCAAGCTCAAGGAGGCCATCGTGGGGGACTTGAATAAGAAGGTCGTGCTGTTCGTCGGAAGGATAGAGCGTGTCAAAGACCTTCCCTCCCTCCTCAGGGCCGTGGGGAAGCTCGCCCCACGCTATCCCGATATCCTCCTCCTCGTGGTGGGGAGGGGCTCCATCGAGGAGGACATGAAGCGTCTTGCGCGCGAGCTCGGCATAGCCGATAAGGTTGTCTTCGTGGGCGCCGTGCGCCACCGGCACCTGCCCGTTTACTACAACATAGCGGATGTCTACGTGCTCCCCTCTATCCACGAGCAGTGGTCCAACACCATAATGGAGGCCATGGCGTGCGGGCTACCGGTTGTGGCGACGAACGTGGGGGGAAATCCGGCCCTCATCGAGGATGGCGAGACAGGCCTGTTGGTCCGGCCGGGCGATGTCGAGGCGCTGGCGGAGAAGATAGAGAAGGTCCTGTTCGATGTAGAGCTGAGGAGGAGGTTGGTCGTGAACGCCTTGAGGAAGATACGGGCGTACAGCTTCAGGGAAACAGGGCGGAGGTACAGGCTCATCATGGAGATGCTGATGGGGGGCCGGGGAAATGAGGGTAGCCATCATAGGTCTTGATGGCGTTCCCTTCGATTTGCTGAGCTCCTTGGCCCACAAGGGGGCGTTGCCCAACTTCAGGAGAATTCTGGAGCACGGCGTTTCCGGCGTCCTGCGCACGACGATACCCCCGATATCCCCCGTCGCATGGTCCTCCATATCCACGGGCCTCAATCCTGGGAAGCACGGCGTCTTCACGTTCGTGGACAGGGAGATGAGGCCCCATTCCTCGAGGAGGATAGCGGGCAAGGCCGTGTGGGACCTGGCCTCGGCGGCGGGGCTGAGGAGCTTGTGCATCAACGTCCCGCTGACCTACCCCCCCTACCCGTCCGAGTGCATCATGGTATCTGGTCCCCCGTGTCCTAAGGACAGGCCGAGCGCCTACCCGCCCGAGGTAGCCGAGGAGCTCGTGGCGGAGCTCGATTACAAAGTGGATATAGCGATACCGAGGGCTGGCTATGCTGGCTTGAGCGAGAGGGATTTCCTGAGGCAGGCCGATGAAATCACGAGGCTGAGGGCCGAGGCACTGCTCTACATGGTCGAGAAGTACAGGTGGGACCTCCTCTACGCCGTGTTCACCACTCCCGACAGGGTCCAGCACGTGTTCTTCGGCAGGGCCATGAAGGAGAGCCCCTTCTACGAGCCGAGGGCCCACGAGGTCCTCGTGAGCTACTACCGGCTCTTAGATGGCTTGGTCGGGAAAATCACGGACGAGCTCCTCGACGACGCCGTGGTATTCATGGTCTCCGACCACGGTTTCGAGCCCCTCCTCAAGTACGTGGGCCTCCAGAACATCCTCGCCGAGTTCTCGGCCAAGCGCTCTCTTCTGAGGGCCTTCTACGACACGGGGGTAAGGGCGCTGGGCAAGCTTGGGCTGATGGACCATGTGAGGAGGCTCCTCGGCCAGGTGAGCGTGATGGGCGATGTCCTGGAGGGGCTCGAAACCGTGGTCGGAGACCATGAATAC
>CAYUYX010000006.1:0-5777 GCA_964449495.1 uncultured Candidatus Bathyarchaeia archaeon | reverse complement strand
GGGGGGGCTCGGGGGCGGCCTCGAGTGCGGGATGGGCGTCATATACTTCCACAGGAAGCTATCGAGCGACGAGCTCGGGGCTCTCGTACGGTTTCTCCGTGGCATAATGGATGAGGAAACGAGCTCGAGGGTCATACGGGAGGTGTGGAGGAGAGAAGAGCTTTATCACGGTCCATTTGTCGGAGAAGCGCCAGATATTGTCCTTGTCCCCTCCAGCGGCTACGAGCTCAGGACGGTGGCGGCGGGTAAGTTCGAGGCGATTAGGCCCGTGAAGGGGATGATATACAAGACGGGAACGCACATGGGGCCTATGGCGTTCAACGGCTTGTTCGTCATGTTCGGGGAAGGGGTCAGAGAAGGCGTCAGGCTGGATGTTACCGCCTACGATATAGCTCCCACGGTGCTCCACGCCCTCGGGCTACCGATACCCGAGGAGGTAGATGGAAAAGTCCTGACGGCGGCCTTCGAGGAGGAAAGCGCCCTCGCCAGGAGACCTATTCGGAGGCTCTCTCTCGGCCTGAGGAGGAAGCTGGCCAAGAGGGCCCGGGAGCTGAGAGCTCGGCTTTGGCGCGTTGAATGAGCCCATAGGCTTTAATATCCAAGGGATGAACCCTGTGTTGGTCGAGGAGCTTGAGAGAGCTTAGGGCCGTGGTTACCGGCGGAGCTGGGTTTCTCGGGAGCCACCTCGTAGATGCCCTCATGGAGGCTGGCTGGGAAGTCGGGGTCATAGATAACCTCAGCAGCGGCTCCCTTAAGAACCTCGGGGCCTGGCTTGACCACCCGGGCTTCTCGTTCGTGAGAGGCGACCTAAAGGAGCGGGATGGGGAGTGGCAGGCCGCCCTCAGGGAGGCGGATGTGGTATTCCACTTCGCAGCCAATCCGGAGGTACGCATATCCTCTACCGAGCCGAGGATACACTTCGATGAGAACGTGATGGCCACGTTCAACGTGCTTGAGGCGGCGAGGAGGGAGAACGTCGGTGTGTTCGTTTTTGCCAGCTCGAGCACCGTTTACGGGGACCCAGAGGTCATCCCCACGCCAGAAGACCACCCGAAGAAGCCGATATCGGTTTACGGAGCCTCTAAGCTGGCCTGCGAGGTCCTCGTAGAGACATACCACAGGCTCTACGGCCTCAAGACGTTAACGCTCAGGTACGCCAACATAGTGGGGCCGAGGCTCACCCACGGCGTGATAGTGGATTTCATAAGGAAGCTGAGGGCTAATCCCCTCGAGTTGGAGATACTCGGGGACGGGACGCAGAAGAAGAGCTACATGCATGTCGAGGACGCCGTATCGGCTACCCTCCACCTCCTCGACCTCCTGTTCGATGGGGCCTTCTCGTGCGGCGTATTCAACGTGGGAAGCGAGGACTGGGTGAACGTCGTCAGGATAGCCGATATCGTGGTCGAGGCCATGGGGCTCTCGGGCGTCAGGTACGTCTTCAAGCCCATGACGCCGGATGGGCGTGGCTGGCCGGGGGATGTGAAGCTCATGCTGCTCGACATAAGCAAGCTGAGGGCTACGGGCTGGAAGCCGAGCATGGGGTCGAGGGAGGCCGTGGAGAGGACCGTTGAGGGGCTGCTCTCGGAGGGGGCGTGATGGCCGAGCGGGCGGAGATAAGGCCGGGGCGGATAGGCCTCGTGCTATCAACGCTTATCCCGTCCATCGCCTTGGCCACGGCTATCTCATGGCTCCTCGATATGGAGGCCTGGGAAGAAGGCATCCTCTCGACCCTATCTGGTCTGCTGGCCGCCTCCCTGATAGCCCTCTTCCTCGTGAATGGGGAGCGTGAGCTCCGCATCCCTCCCTCCCTCATGAGGGCGGCGATTGCGTATAGAAAAGAGCTCTTGGCCGTCCTCTATTTCGCCTCCATGTTATGTGTTGCCCTCATACCCCCGATAAGCCCTGAGGAGCTCTACGTGGCCTGGCGGAGCATACCGGCTGCGGGCTGGGTGAGGCTGATAGCTTCACTTGCCCTCGCTGGCCTCCTTCCAGGCGCCGTTTTCATCGAGGTCGCCCTCAGGCCGGGCAGGAGGCCCCTCGTAGAGAAGCTCGTGGCGTCCTACTTCTTCAGCCTTGTCTTCTACGTCCTCCTCTACGAGCTCTGCCTGGCCCTTGGCTTGGAGAGGCCGGGCGGTCTGACGGCGCTCCTCCTAATCGCAAATGGCGTGCTCCTCGGGGCCCTTATGACTGGTATTGCCTTAGAGCATAAGCGCCGGAGGGCAGGAGAAGGCGGAAGCGCTGATGAGGAGGGCAGAGGCGGCCTCTCTCTGGCCAACGTTCTCGAAGCGCTCGTCCTCATGAGCATATCGGCCCTCGTGATAGCCGGGGCAGCCATCATAGCAGCGCATTACAGCCCCCTCATCAGAGGCGATATGTGGACTGTCCACGGGCATTCAAGGCGCTTCTACATGGCCGAGCTCGGCAAAGGAGATTTCGCAGCCGACCATCAGTGGTATATGTATATCGCTTGCTACTTCGCCCTCTCGGGCGTCCCGACCGCTAACGCCTTCACGGCCCTCCTGGCCTACGGGCCAATTATATATTTGGCCTTTTACCTCATGGCGAAGGCGGCCTTTAGGGGCAACGGGCGTAAGCTCTCGCTCCTGGCCACGGCCCTTGCCCTCACGGCCGGTTATGGATGGGCCTACTTCCTCTACCTAAGGGACCTCCAGGGCTTGGGCGTGGGATTGGCTTTAGAGAAGGCCGTGGACCTTACATACGATATCTGGTACCCCTTCCTCATGTTTCCCAGGATGGTAACGAGGAAGTTCCACGCCGCAATCCCGGGCCTCTTCCTGCTCTGCTATCTGATGCTTGAGCGTGGGGCCCCTAAGAAGCTCAGATATCCCCTGATGGCCGTGGCAGCAGCCATATGCTTCGTCTTCCACGTATTTGAAGAGCTCTTTTTCCTCCTGATTTTTACCATGTATAACTTTATCAAGTGGGTCAGAGGGCGCCTCGACCCGGCGGCGCTTAAGAACGACTGCTTAGCCTTGTTCGCTGGCGGCCTCCTCGCCATAGGCTTAGATGTCGCCTCGCCATCGCCATGTCATCTCATCCCGGCTCTCACCGCCATAGGGACGGTGGTGGCCTCCGTTATCTGGCCCATCGCCCTCATCCCACTGGCCTACCTGCTCCAGAGGGCAAGGCCATACCTCGCCAGTAAGCTTGGGGGCCTCAGGAGGCCCAGAGCCCCGGGCTGGGCGAAGCCCGTGGTGGCGTTCTTCCTTCTCTACGCCTATACGCTTTCCTTCATGATAGTATTTGGGGAATACGGGCCTGCCTTCGAGCTCTTCACCCTCGTCCCGCTATATTACTATCCCATGAAGCTCGGCTTGGTCGGAACTCTGGCCCTCATCTACATATTCTTGCCGGAAGAAGAACGCCGTTCTGGCCGAGGAGATTTCTTCCTCGCTTTCTTGATGGCGTATTTCATGATAATAGCGGGTATAAGGGCCCGGTCGGCCCTAATGGAACCCAACTTCCTCTTCGTGGAATTCCGGTGCTTCGCCTTCTTCTTCGCGCCCGTTTGCCTGGCGTCGGCTATAGGGGGCAGGGGCGTGCTCAAGCGCCTTGAGGCGCCCGCCCGGAGGAGCTGGCCTTGCTTAGCGGGGGGCCTCATCTCCGTCCTCCTGTTCGCTGGGCTGGCCTCCAACGTCCTCTCGATAGAGGCGTGGGCGATGAAGGGGCTTAGCTGCCCAGAGGGGCTGTTGGAGGCGGGCTCGTATATAGCCTCTGAGCTAAGGCCGGGGCAGTCCGTCCTGGCCCTCTCGCCCTTCTCGTGGGAGGTCTTGGCCCTCTCGGGCGTTAGGCTATCGCAGATAACCCCCGGCCTCTACGACGGCTACCGGGCCTTCATATGGGCCGAGAAGCCGGGCACCTACCTGGCCCTCCTATCTGAGGGCTGCGTCTCCTACGCCTTCATGACGGGGCAAGATGCCTACTTCGCAGGCGGCAGCTTCATCATGGACATGCTGCCATACCTAAAGCCCGTGATGGAGGTGCCGGGGGCCGAGGTGTTGGAGATACCCCCTCTAAGGGGGCCTGAGGCCGAGGCAAGCACTATCCTATTACGCCAAACCCCTCTCCTTGCCCTCTCAGAGGATTTCGATAAGTATGCGGATGGAGAAGTCCCTCAGGGCTGGGAAAGCGAGGGGGATTGCGGTGTGAGGGGAGGGGAGCTACGCCTCGGGGGGAATGCGACGTGCACCATAAGTAATATCCGATTGCCAGCCTTCAAGCTGATGATGAGGGCCAATTTCTTAGGCCTTTATTCGCTGGACGCAAGAGCTCGTATCTATTTCGGGCGCTCTGGGCCCGAGGATTATTATTCCATAGACATCTATACGGACAGGCTTGTTTTGACCAGGCACTCACATGGGGCAGAGGCAGAGGTATATGAGGGGCCCGTGTTCATCACGTTGGGCGTCCCCTTCTTCCTCACAGTAGAGGTCCTCGGATTAAACGCCATCGTATCTATCGATAACATGTACGTGATAGAGACGCTCCTGCCAGAAATACCGGACGGCCTCCTGGCCCTTGGCTCGGAGAACTGCGTCGTGGCCTTCGATGACATAGAGCTCTACCAGCTCTTCCCCGAAGAGCTCTCGTACGTGAGCGCCAGCTTCTTCTTGGCCTTATCCGGCCTACAATATGCCGTCCTCATGGATATGGACCCGAGAGCCTATGATGCTGATGTGCTCGTCATGATGGATGGGCTTTACGAGGACGTAGGGGCCTTCCTCTGGCTCGTGGAGGAGGGGCGTGAGCTGGTGGTGCTCGATGGGTTGGGCTTAGGCTCCATAGCCGCCAACCTATCAATAAGCTATACTGGTGAGAAGACGGCGGTGAACGGCATCCTCGTGGGAGACGAGTTGGAGGAGATACCAGAGTTAGATGTGAAGGCCATCTCGTGTGGAGATGCGGAGGTAGAGATCATGGCCTACTTCGCCTCCGATGGGAGGCCCGCCGTCCCCTTTGCGCTCAAGAAGGGGGTGGGCTCGGGGGAGGTGCTCTACTTGCATGTCCAAGATTATTTCGGAGAGCTGCTGAGTTCTGACTATAGGAGATGGGAGTTCTTTGACGGTCTCAAGGTAATCGGGTCTCTCCTGCCCGGGGCAGGAGGGCTCGAGGAATGGGGCAGCTTCCCGGATATCGTGGAGGGGCTCGTGGAGCTGCGAGGGGACGTGCAATTGGAGATGAGGAGCTTCCTGGCCGGTGAAGGCGCCTCCCTCTCGGCCGTTGATGTGAGCGTTGAGCCCAAAGGCATATCGGCCGGGGACACGGATATCCGCATAATGAGGATAGAGGGCGATGTGCGGTTGGAGGGCCATTTCTCATCCGTCAGGCTTTGTGGGCAGAGGGGCCTCCCCTACGCTTATGCCTTGGTGATGGCGCAGGGAGGGGAGCTGGTCCTAACGGCCTCGGGAGATGGCGTAATAATGGCCGATATAGAGGGGCTGGGCGAGATGGACATTCAAAATGCCACCCTCAAGATATACTCAGAAGCGCCTCTGAGCTTCTACGCAAGCGCCCTACGCATTCGGGCCCACGGCGAGGCGTCCTTCGAGGGGCTTTGGTGCCGTAGGAACGGGGCCCCTATCATGCTTAAGGGGGCGCCCGTTGATGTAAGGGGGGACATAGAGCTGTCCGTTAGAGCAGCCGACGCCCACCTGCTCGTGCTCGACGGGCTCAAGCTGGAGGGAGATATAAAGCTCAGGCCAGAGGAGCCGATGAGCCTATTCCCCCTGCTCGATGTCAGGTGGGGCGACCTG
>CAYUYX010000005.1:17882-20137 GCA_964449495.1 uncultured Candidatus Bathyarchaeia archaeon | reverse complement strand
GCCCACCAGGCCCCTAAGGCAGCCCCCGAGGCCCAAGCCAGCCATATCGCCCAGGGGGGCCTCCAAGGCATCCGCTAAGGCGAAGAGGGCCTCCAGCTTGGCATCGTCCCCCCGCCTGGCCAGGGCCTTGTCAAGCGCCTCTAAGGCCTCACGGGCCTCTCTGCTCAGCAGGCCGAGGGACATCAGCTCCATCCTGATTTCGTGTTCTGCCTCCTCGGCAGCCCTCCTATCGGGCTTGAAGACGTTATCGGCGAGCGAGTAGAGCATGCTCACGAGCCTGAAGGCCAAGGAGCATCACCTCCCCATGTCGAGCCCTCGCATCTTCGCCATGTGGGTGCGCTTGCGCCTTGCCATTTCCCACCTGCCACCTCCGGGCGAGCCAAGCTGGGGTGTGTTTTTAAATCTGACGTATTAAGAATGATTAAGAATAAGAGGGGAAACGGCCAAAACGGCCAATACGGCCAAGGGGGAGGTGGGGGGGAGCCTTTGGAGCCCTATTGGCCAGAGGGCGGAAGAAAGTATAAGAATAGAAGGAGTTAGGCTGGACTAACTTTCGGGGCGTTTTAACATTTTCTCGCATCATGGTTAAGAATAGTCCAGGGGTTTATAAGGGGGATATTGGGCTGGGTTAAGAATAAACTGACGGTTATCATATCTACTTACTTCCTCATAAAATTTGAGAATATCGCCAGACCCGCCCTTAAGCGAGCCCCCGCTCGGCCAGGAAGCGCCCAATCACGTCCGCCAAATCGGGCCTCGTCAGCTCCCTTATGTCGTACCTGACCCTCACGACGGGCTTGTCTATGCGTATGACCCTCGCCAAATCGCACAGCGTCCCGAGGACCACGGCATCGCAGGGCGTCGCCCTTATCGTCTCCTCAAGCGCCCTCAGCTGGCCGGGCCTGTAGCCTATGGTGGGAAGCACGGCCCCGATGTGCTTATAGCGCTCGTAGGCCTCCCTTATGACGCCCACGGCGTAGGGCCTCGGGTCAACTATCTCCTTGGCCCCGAACTGCCTGGCGGCCACGTAGCCGGCCCCGAAGCCCAGGTCCCCGTGCGTTACGGATGGCCCGTCCTCGACCACTAAGACACGCCTGCCCTCTATCAGCTCTGGCCTATCGACACGCACGAGCGACTCCGCCTCTATTATCGGCGCCTTAGGGTTCAGCTTGCGCAGGTTGCGCTTGACGGTCTCCACGGCCTCACGCTCCGCCATGTTCACCTTATTGATGACGAGCACATCGGCCATCATGGCGTTCAGCACGCCCGGGTAGGCGCTCAGCTCGGCGCCGGGCCTGAGCGGGTCGGCCACCACGATGTGCAAGTCGGGCCTGAAGAACGGCAAATCGTTGTTGCCCCCGTCCCAGATTATCACGTCGCCCTCTCGCTCGGCGGCCTTAAGCACACGCTCGTAGTCAACGCCGGCCAGGACCGGCACGCCAAGCTCAAGCATGGGCTCGTATTCCTCACGCTCCTCTATCGTGCACCCCTGGGCATCTACGTCCTCCAGGGAGCGGAACACCTGGCAAACCTGGGCCCTCAGGTCGCCGTAGGGCATTGGGTGGCGCACGTCCACGGGCTTAAGGCCTTTTTCGAGCAGTATGCGGGCCACCCTCCTGGCCACGGAACTCTTCCCTGCGCCCGTCCTGACGGCGCAGACGGATATCACGGGCTTCTCCGCCTCAAGCATGGTCGAGAGCGGGTTGATGAGCGTGAAGTCCAGGCCTGCCCTGAAGGCCTCGTACGCCTCCGCCAGGAGCGCCTCGTACGTCAGGTCGCTGTAGGCCAGGATGGCCTCGTCGGCCCCCAGCTCCTCGGCGAGCTCGGAGAGGCTCTTCTCATCCCGGTCATAGATGGGTATGCCCCCCGGGTACCTCGGCCCGGCCAGCTCGGGCGGGTAGGTGCGCCCCCCTATCTCCGGCAGCTGGGTGGCCAGGAAGGCCACCACCTCGTAATCCGGGTCATCCTTAAGCCTCGTGTTGAAGACGTGGAAATCCCGGCCAGCAGCACCTATTATTATCGCCCTCCTGACCACTTCCGGCACCGGCCTTCCCGGCCCCGGGGGGCCTAAAACGTTTTGTCGAGCATGAGAAGATGGCGGTAAGAGGGAAGATGCAGCATGGACGAACGCTTTTATGGCCCCGAATCGGCTTACGACGCTGGGGCCCGTAGCTCAGCTTGGATGGAGCGCCGGTCTGCGGAACCGGAGGTCCCGGGTTCAAGTCCCGGCGGGCCCGCCACCAATCCCTCCGCCG
>CAYUYX010000005.1:0-17872 GCA_964449495.1 uncultured Candidatus Bathyarchaeia archaeon | reverse complement strand
TCCGCCGAGCAGACGTTAAGAGCCAACGTAATCGCCAGCTACAAGAAAGGCTTTTAAAATGTACCATCGCTGCGAGACCGGACATGGAGGAGTATCATAAGGACGTCTTAGTGCTCGTCTCGGTGGGCCTCATCGCCATAGAGGTAGGCGGCCTGCTGCTCAGCTGCTCCATCGCCATAGCCCTGGCCGGGGGCGCTGACTACCTGGCCGAGCACGGCCTCACGCTTGAGAACGTCATGCAGTTCTTCGTGGAGAACCGGGTGGCCCTGGGCCTGGCCTTGCTAATCAGCCACATCTTCATAACGCTTACCCGCACCTACGTCGTGGCCAGGTATAGCCATAAGCATGGCCTCTCCTGGCACGAGCAGCTCAAGGATTTCTGCCAGCTCGATAGGACACGCCTGCTGAGGTTCTCGCTCGTGCTGGCGCTCGTCTTGGCCTTGGAGTTGCCGACTACGCTCTTCTCCGGAGCGCCCCAGGCCTATGAGGAATACCGATTCTACGTGGGGCTGGGGACGGGGGCGCTTGGCTACGCCTTGGCGCTGGCCTACTACCTCGCTGAGGGCCTCTGGCTTGCGGCAGCCCTTGAGCTGTGCTCCCTCAGGGCCAGGTGGGGCGGCCTGGCCGCCCTTCTCGTCGCCTGGGCTCCATTTCATCTCTTGCGGCCCTGGGGCATTGATGTGGTGAACTTCCTCTGGGCGCTGGCCACTTCCGTGATGCTGGAGCTCTCGAGGCGGGCCTCCCGCAACACGGCCGCCGTGCTCGCTCTCTGGATGGTTATTGTGTTGATATAGCCCAGGTGGCGGGGGCTCTCAAGCCTTAAATAATCAAAAACCATAGGCGCTGGGGCCGGAAGGTGGGAGATGGTGAGGCAGTTCCTCGTGATGCTCCCCGGCCCCACGAACGTCCCGGAGCGAGTGTACAGAGCCATGATGAGGCCCATCATAAGCCACAGGGGGCCCGAGTTCAGGGAGCTGTACGCCAGGATAGTGGAGAACGCCAGGTACGCCTTCCAGACGAGCGGTCATGTCCTCGTCCTCACGTGCTCTGGGACGGGGGGCGTTGATTGTGCCGTGGGGAACGTGATAAAGCCCGGGGACAAGGTGGTTGCCCCCATTTTCGGCGTCTTCAGCGAGCGCATGGCCGAGGCGGCGAGGAGGAGGGGGGCGGACGTCGTGGAAGTCCCCATCAGATGGGGTTCTGCGCCAACGGCTTCTGAGCTCGAGCCCTTTATCTCCGAGGGTGTTAAAGCGGTATGCGTTGTCTATAACGATACCTCCACGGGCGTTACGGCCAGGGAGCTGCCCAAGATATGCGAGCTCGCCCACGAGAACGGCGCCCTCGTCATCGTCGATGCCGTCTCCATCCTCGGGGGAGACGAGCTCCCGGTGGACAGGTGGGGAATCGACATCTGTGTAACGGGGAGCCAGAAGTGCCTGGCCTGCCCCCCGGGCCTCGCCCTCATCTCCGTGAGCGAGGAGGCGTGGAAGGCCATAGAGGATAACCCGGGCAGGCCCTTCTACTTCGACCTCATCAGGGCGAGGGAGTTCTACGAGGAGCGGTGCGAGACGCCCTTCACGCCCGCTATTCCCCTCTTCTACGCCCTCGACGAGGCCCTGCTGATGCTGCGTGAGGAGGGCCTGGAGGCCCGCTTCGAGAGACACGCCAGATGTGCGAGGGCCTTCTACTCCGCCATAGAGGCCCTCGGCTTGGAGGCCTTCCCCGAGCCAGAGTGGCGCTCCAATACCGTTATAGCCGTGAGGACCCCCGACGGGCTCAGCCCCTCGGAGCTCAGGCGTATCATGAGGGAGCGCTTCGGCATCCTGGTGGCTGGCGGCATGGGCAAGATAAGGGACGAGATATTCAGGATAGGCTGCATGGGCGTCATCTCCGCCAGGGAGGTATTCCTCACGGTGAGCGCTCTCGCCGCCTCGTTGAACGAGCTTGGCCACGAGGCCGATGCCGGGGAGGCCCTGAGGGCTGCGGGCCGTGAGCTCGGCTCATCCTAATCCGTGCGGGGTGAGGGGCTTGAGGAAGCTGCTCGTAATTGGGGATTTCCACATCCCCTCGAGGGCGAGGTGGCTCCCAAGGCCCATACTCGAGTTCCTCCTCGACAAGAGGTTTGATATCGTGCTCTGCACGGGGGACCTCTGCGTCCAGGACGTGCTGGACTTCCTCTCCCGCCTCGGCCCCGTGAGGTGCGTGATGGGCAACATGGACCGCGTGTACAACCCCAAGGAGTTCAAGCAGAAGATAGAGGGCCTCGTGATAGGCATGAGGCACGGCGATGAGGTGGTGCCGAGGGGCGATATAGAGGGCCTGAGGACGCTCGCCATAAGGATGGGCGTTGACGTGCTCATAACCGGCCACACCCACTCGCCATCCGTGCACGAGCTCGACGTGAGGGGGCGCAAGATACTGCTCCTCAACCCGGGCTCCGCCACGGGCGTCTGGAGCGGGGGCTTCTCCTCCGGCCCCCCGTCCTTCATGGTGCTGACGGTCGATGGGGAGAAGCTCCACATAGAGCTCTACAAGGTCGTGAACGATGAGCTGACGAAGGAAGAGTACTTCTTCGAGAAGCCCTCTCCACAGCAATAGGGCCCGGAGGCCGATGAGGGCTCAGGGATAGGGCCTGCGCCTCACGAGCCTCGGGAAGGCTATAGCGTCCCTTATATGCTCGAGCTTGCACACCCACATCACCATGCGCTCCACGCCGAGCCCGAAGCCTGCGTGCTGGACGCTCCCGTAGCGCCTCAAATCGAGGTACCACCCGTAATCGGCTGGGTCGAGGCCCTCCTCCTCTATGCGCTTCAGGAGGGCATCGTAATCCTCTATGCGCTCTCCCCCGCCCGTTATCTCGCCGTAGCCCTCCGGCGCAAGGAGGTCGGCGGATAACGTTACCTCCGGCCTCCTCGGGTCGGGCTTGTGGTAGAACGCCTTTGCGCTCCTCGGGAAGTGGGTTACGAAGAAGGGCTCCTCGAAGCGCTCGGATAGGGCTCTCTCATGCGTCCACGTTAGGTCCTCCCCCCACTCTATCTGGACGCCGATGGCCTGGAGGCGCTCCACGGCCTCATCGTACGTAAGACGTTGGAAGGGCGGCTCTATCCTGGCCAAGTCGCCCGGGTCCCTTCCGAGCTGCTCGAGCTCGAGCCTCGTCTTCTCGGCCAGCTCGTGGCAGACGTGGGTTATTAGCTCTTCCTCCACCCTCAGGAGCTCCTCCAGCCCGCAGAAGGGGATTTCCACCTCGAGGTGCCAGTACTCAGTCAGGTGCCTCCTCGTCCTCGATTTCTCCGCCCTGAAGGATGGCGCAATCGTATAGCATTTCCCGAGGCTGGCTATGAAGGCCTCGCCGTAGAGCTGCCAGCTCTGTGTCAGGTACGCCTTCCTCCCGAAGTAGTCCACGGGGAAGAGCGTTGCCCCTCCCTCGCAGGCCGAGGCGGTGAGTATCGGCGCCTGGGCTTCCACGAAGCCGTGCTCGTCCAGCCAGGAGCGGGCGGCCTTGAGGAGCTCGGCCCTCACCCTCAGCACGCACCACATCTTCTTGCTCCTTATCCAGAGGTGCCTGTTCTCGAGGAGGAAGTCCGGGCCGTGGTACTTCTTCGCTATCGGGAAGCCCTGCTCTGCGATGCTAATGATACGATAGGCCTCTATCCTGAGCTCCTTCCCCCCGGGGGCCCTCGGGTCATCCCTGACGGTGCCCGCCAGCTCGAGCACGGACTCCACTGGAAGGCTCCCCAGCTCCTCGAGGCCCTCCTCGCCCAGCACCTCCCTCCTCGCCACGCACTGCAGCCAGCCCGTGCCATCCCTCAGGATGAGAAAGGCTATTCCGCCGCTCGAGCGCTTGTTGTGCAACCAGCCCCTAATCCTCGCCTTATCGCCCCGAGCCCTGCCGGAGAGAACATCGTGTATCTGGACGAGCGGGGCCTCAGCGGGGGTTAAAACGCCCACCTTCCAACCTCTTCCCCCGTCCCCGTTGGCGTGTGCCCCTATTTAAGTGTCTCGGGGCGCTCTGCTAAGCGGTGCTCGGGTTGGGCCTCGAGGAGAAGCGCAGGGCCCTCAGCTCCATAAGGGTGCTGGTGTTCCCTCCGCCGGAGGACATCCCGTGGCTCGTGGAGCGCGTACGCGAGGCCATCGAGGAGACAGGCCTGAGGGCCTTCCTCAGGGCAGAGGGCTACGCGTTCATGCAGACGGAGCTCGTGGGCGTCTACGGGCTACCCCACCTCAGGCTCGCCGCCACGGGGGATAGGATATGCGTCTGGGTCAGGGATGGCCACAAGCTCGGCCTCGGCCCAGAGCTGCCGGGTCTATCGGCCGACGAGCTCTACGAGGACATAGTGAGGGGGGCCAGGGCGGCTGCCTCGGTCATCGAGCGCTACCGGGACGAGAAGGGCGTGGGGGCCATGATATCCGTCCCGTGAGCAGCCGCCCAGCTCAGCGGAGGGGCTTGGAGACGTAGGGGCCGTCCGGCCTGTAGCCGAAGCGGGCGTAATAGCGCTTGACCCCGAGGGCGCTGAGGATGAGCATCTTCTCGGCGCCGTATTCCTCGACGGCCACGCGCTCTGCCTCTGCGATGAGCCTGGCCCCGTAGCCCCTGTGCTGCCAGCTGCCCGGCTTCCTCGTCCCCACCGGCGCCATGGGGCCGTAGATGTGGAGCTCCCTTACTATGGCCGATTTGGCGCTCCTCACCTCGGGCCTGTGCGCTTGCCCAGAGGGGATGCGGAAGCGGAGGTAGCCGATTAGCACGCCCCTCTCCGTGTCCTCGAAGGAGAGGAAGATGTCCCAGCCCCCGGACACCTCCTCCGTATAGCGGACGAGCTTCACGGCCTCCGGGTCGGGCTCCACGCCCTCCTTCAGCATCCTGTGCCCTACCTCCCGACACCTTATGCACCGGCACCTCGCCCCCTCCTCCGCCAAACGGGCCTGCACGAGCTCCCTCAGGTTGCTCTTCCTCGGCCCGGCCTCGACGACGGTCGCCGGGATATCCCGCTGTATCCGTTGGATGCGCACCCAGGGAGGGACGAGCTTCTTCACCTCCGCTATGAGCTCTACGTACTCCTCGAGCTCGTACGGCCTGTACCGGCCGGAGCGCCACATCTCGTAGAGCTCCGTCCCCTTGATGACGAGGGTCGGATATATCTTGATGGCATCGGGCTTGAAGCGCTCGTCCGTGAAGAGGAGCCTGAACATCTCCAAATCACGCTCGAGGTCGGAGCCCGGGAGGCCGGGCATCATGTGGGCCACCACCTTGAAGCCCGAGTCCTTGAGGATTCTGAAGCACTCTTCCACGTCCCTGACCGTGTGGCCCCTCCTGATGAGCTCGTAAACATCGTCGTAGAGCGTCTGGACGCCCACCTCCACTCGGGTTACCCCGAGGTCGAGCATGAGGTCGGCGTGGGGCTCCTTGGCCCAATCGGGGCGTGTCTCGACCGTTATGCCGGAGTTCCTTATCCGAGCCGATGTCTCGGCTATGCGCTTCGCCTCCTCGAGGCCCGAGGCCTCACGGCCGTTTAGAGCATCTAAGCAGCGCTTCACGAACCAGCGCTGGTATTCTTCTGGCAGGGCCGTGAAGGTCCCGCCGAGGATGATGAGCTCCACCTTGTCCACCTCGTGCCCTATGGCCCTGAGCTGCTTAACCCTGGCCCTCACCTGCCTGTAGGGGTCGAAGTCGTTCTGCAGGCCCCTCATGCAGGCTGGCTCAAGGCCCGTGTAGGATTGGGGCGTCCCCTTCGCAGGCCCTCCCGGGCAGTAAATACAGGGCTCCTCTTTCGGGCAGGGAAAGGGCTTTACCATAACGGTTACGACCACTACGCCGGAGATAGAGCGGACCTTCTTCTTCCTAAGCAGGGGGAGGAGCTTCTCCCGCTCCCCCGGCCTGAGGACGCTTATCAGCTCCGAATTGCGGGGAAGCCTCTCCAGGCGGTAGCGCTTTAGAGCCCTCATCTTGAGCTTCTCCACGTCCTCTGGCGTCGGGCCCTCGAGGCGCAGGAGGGCGTCCACTATCTCCCGGCAGGCGAGCTCCATTTCCGACATGGGCTTTCGCGGGCATCGAGACCCGAGCTTGGAAAAAAGCCTTAACCGTGTACGTGGGCAGGCGGCGAGAAGCCCATAACAGAGGCGCTGTTTCCCGTTGGAAAGCGCAAAGCTTATTATGAGCCCTCTTGCGGGAGCTGGGGGGGTGAAGAAGAGCCTTGCCATTACCCCGAGACCTCTTCATAGAAGAAGGCCGGGCTGACCTGAAGAATTACGTGAAGGCCAAGTTCTTTGTGTCCTATCCAGAGGGGCTGGGGAAGGCCGTCGAGCTCATCATCAGAACCCAGACCCAAACGGGCGGAATGAAGTTCAGGATAGGAGACGTTCCAACCCCCCTGATAATTGATAACTTCAATCCGCAGGCCAGGGAGGGGAACGTGGAGATACTTTATCCCATAGACTTCTTCGACCCGAGATACGGAGGGATAACCGAGCTGCTTAACTTCCTCCTTGGAGAGGTTTTTGAGATGTCTTTTTTCGACAAGATAAGGTTGGACGACCTCTGGCTGCCGGACAGATTGATACAGGAATTCACCGGCCCGGAGTGGGGAATAGAAGGCATAAGGGAGAGGCTGGGCGTGAAGGAGAGGCCCCTCCTCGCTGTCGTGATAAGGCCTCTATTCTTCAAGGAACACAAGGCCTACGCCAGGAGGTGTAGGGAAATAGCCGAGGCAGGCGTGGACATGGTCGTCGACCCCCATATCAAGCCGCCCTTCCGATATCCCCCCCTCAAGGATAGGGTTTACCACGCCATCTCCGAGCTCGAGGAGGTCGGGAGGCCCATACTGTACGTGGTGAACATAGGGGGAGATAGGCCATTAGCGGCCCTCAAGCAAATCGAAGAGGCGCTCGATGAGATGGGCTCCGTCAAGAACGTGCAGCCCGCCGTCGGGATAAGCTTCACCCCCCAGAACTTCGATACCATCCGCACTGTCGTGGAGGACACGGAAGCCGATTTGCCCGTGGAGGCCCACAGCTCCATAATGAGCGTGATGACATGGGACATGAACAAATGCTGTGTGAACCTCTCCGTGCTCGTCAAGCTTGCGAGGTTGGCTGGCGCAGACATGGTGCACGCCGGCTCTTACTCGGCCGTGAAGAAGTACTCTATCCCGGGCCTCACGCTCCCGAGGAACTACCGGATGCTCACGATGCCGTTGGTGAATATAAAACCGTCATTCCATATAGCGGCTGGCTCGGTGAACCCCCTCTGGGTGTACGAGCACGTCTACGAGTTTAGGGGGACTGACATAATATTCGTAGTAGGGGATTACGTTTACAGGAGGGGCTTCAAGGAGGGCGTGAAGAATATGAAGGAAGCATTATCCGACGCCTGCGAGCTGCACAGGAAGAGGATGGAGGGCGAGGAGAAAGAATTCGATGACTTCATGGAGAAGGTAAGAGAATGGCTTGAGGCTGGAGACGAAGAGCCATCTAACGAGAGTGTAATCAAGTGGATAAGGGGCAAGAAAAAATGAGGGGGACACGGCAGATAGAAGGCCTGCCGCCGGAGGTAGCTGAGTTCGTCTCCCCCATGTTCGTGGTGGCCACCATCACCACGATAACGAGCTTGGCCATAGCCGTTATAGCGTTTCTCTACTCCCTCAGGGTAGATAGGACGCTGCTCATCTACGGGGTGATTATCCCCATGATGATTGTCGCCTTCACGTCATGCCTCAGCGGTATCCTCGCCATGTTCTATACCTTCTACTATAGGAGGAGAATCCTAAGGATGGCGAGCGCCATCCTCTTCCTCCTATGTATATTCGCCATGCTCGCCGGGATTATCGGGATGGCCATCGTCCTCTACGCCTATTATGCGGGATGACGAGCTTACCCGGCGCTCTTCACACCCCCATCCTTGAAGGTTGGCCTCTGCGGGCGCGGTATCCTCATGTCCATGGAATGTTATGGAACCGGTGGGAAGACAGGGCCTCCCGCCGGTCAGAAATAGCCACTTCTGCCTCGAACTCTATGGGAGTGGGCCTCTCTAAGTCCGAGCTGGGGGAGCGCGAGCAACTTCTGCTTGGCCGTTCTCCGCAGCAACGGCCGTGCTCTCCATCCTGGCCTCCGCTATCGAGTGGAGGGGAGAGCGCATCGATGCGCCGAAGAGCGCTCAGAGCGGCCTCCTCGCCTCGCCAAGCACCTGTAAGACCGTGAGGCCCTCCACCATCTCCCAATCGGCCGGGCTTATGTGGCCGTTCCCATCGAGCCAATACACCCAGAAGCGGCTCGAGCGGCGCCTGTGGACGTAGCCCATCCTGATGAGCTCCTCCAGGGCCTCCCTCAGGTCCGCCGGCCTCCCCCCGACGGTGCTCCGGAGCTCGCTGAAGAGCATGGGGCCCCTGGCCAAGGCCTCAATTATCCTCTTGCTCAGCCCGTTCATGGCGGGGGTAGGGTCAGCCTGAGCGAGGGTGATAAGGCTTCTTGAGGCGTCTGAAATCAAGGCCCGGGCTCGGCCTACCTGGGCCTCGGACATGGCCTATTTCAGGCGCTTAAAAGGCGGCTGGCCTTCCGGCACATCGGGGGCGAGGGGCATCACAGGTCCTTAGCAGGCTCGTGTATAGGCCCTAATCTCCCTACTTAAGCTCCCCCTGGCAATTCACCGGAACTCTGCGAGCTCGACCCTCGAGTAGGCGAGGCGGCCGAGGACGAAGGTGGCATCCACGTCCACCTCCCCCACGGCATCCGGCCCGAGCTCGTCGGGGCCGCACGAGAGGACCGTGAAGTCGGCGGCCTTCCCGGGCCCGAGGGAACCGTAGAACCCCTCTTGGAATGAGGCGTAGGCGGCGCCGAGCGTGTAGGCCCTCACGGCGTCCCAGAAGCCTATGCGCTCTTCCTCCCTCTGGGCCTCCCCCACGGCGCCCGCTATCCCCTCGAACGGGTCTATGGGCTCTATCGGGGCATCCGAGCCAGCTGCGAGGACGACCCCAGCCCTTAGCATGGACCTGAAGGGGTAAGCCCACCTCGCCCTCGAGGCCCCGAGGCGCTCCTCGACCCAGAAATCGGATACCACGAAGCGGGGCTGGACGGAGGCCACTACCCCGAGCCTCGCCATCGCCTCTATGAGGCCCGGGTCGAGGACCGAGGCGTGCTCGAGCCTATGCCTCATCCGGCCCGGGCCACCGGGGAGCTCGGAGAGGACCTTCAGCGCCAGCTCGACTGCCCCATCCCCTATGGCGTGGATTGCGAGTTGGAGGCCCGCCTCGTGGGCCTTAAGGGCGAGTTCCCTGAGCTCTCCCTCCCCGTAGAGGAGCTTACCCCGCTCCCCCGGCGCATCGGAGTAGGGCTCTCTCAGAAAGGCCGTCCTCGCCCCGAGGGAGCCATCTAATACGAGCTTGACGGCCCCTATGCGCACCCAGGGGTCCCCGAAGCCCGTCCTCAGGCCGAGGAAGAGGAGGTGCTCGAGCATCCAGACGGGGAAGAGCAGGTACAGCCTTATCCCGAGCCTCCCGGCCGCCCTCAAGGCCATTATGACGGAGAGCTCCTCGGGGCACTCTACTATCCAGTGTAGGCACGTGAGGCCCTTGCTCAGCGCCTCCCCGATGGCCCGCTCCACGGCCTCTAACACGCCCGCCTTGCTTGGCTTGGGCATCAGCCGCCTCACGAGGTCAACGGCGTCCTCGAGGAAGATGCCGGATGGCTCGCCCGTCCCCGGCTCTGGGATGATGAGCCCTCTGGAGAGCAGCTCCTCCACCTCATCGGGCTCCATGAGCCCCAGGACGGCCGAGTTGACCACGCAGAGGTGCCAACACTTCCTGAAGAGCACGATGGGCTTCTCGGCCGAGACGAAATCGAGGTCCTTCCTCGTGGGGAGCCGTCTTTCCCTGAAGCGCTCGTGGTCCCAGCCAAAGCCTATCAGCCATTCATCGGCCCTCAGGCCCTTTAGGCGCTCTCTGAGCTCCTCGACGAGCTCCTGTATGGAGCTTGTGTGGGACAAATCGGCCCATCCGAGGGAGCGGCCGAGAGCCAGGCCGTGCACGTGCGAGTCCGAGAGGCCGGGGAGGACGGCACGCCCCTCGAGGTCTATGACGTGTGTCCGAGGCCCGAGGAACCTCCTCACGTCCTCCTCATCTCCCATGGCGAGGATAGCGCCGTCCTTCACGGCCACGGCTTCTGCGACGTAATCCCCGTGCTCCGGGGAGAAGAAGTAGCCATCGAAGAGCACTAAATCGGCTCTCAAGGCCAGGGGCCCCTTCCCGGCCCCTTAGGACGTTATCCAGTTCTGGCCGGGCCTTCGCCCGAGTACGAAGCGCTTCACGTAGTTCCTCCTGTTCCTCACCCTGGGTATCGGCCTCTTCTTCGGCCGAGCCGGTATCTTAGGCGTCTGGGAGCGCACCTTGCCCGCCTTCGCAAGGGAGCCGTGGGTGGGCATGTCCCCTCACCGGGCCAACTGGCCCTCGGTTAGCTTTAAGCCTTTTCCTCCGGCCCGGCCCTTGAACGGAGCACGGGCTGCTTCTCCTCCACGATATACGGCATCCTCGCCCTGAAGATAGCCAGGCTGGCCCTGATGTCCATTAGGTAGGACAAGGCGAGCTCCTTTCCGAGTCTCGTCATCACGAAGACGGGGATTGACACGCCCATCTGCATGAGGGCCTTAGGGCCCACGATGGCCCGGATGTGCTCGGAGGCGCTCGAGCATACCAAATCGGCTTCCCTCAGCATCTCGGCCTGCTCGGCGCTGACGAGCGTGTTGCAGGTGGAGAAGATGGCTATCCTGATGCCCGGGTTCTCGGCCTCCAGCTCCCTGAGCCTCGCCACGTCCTCCGCCCTCGGCCCTATCACGGTTACGGCTATGCGCTTGAAGCCCATGGATATGGCTTTCTCGACGCCCTCGAGCTGGTCTATCTTGGCGTCAGAGGCATCGAGCGGTCTTCCCCCGTGCTCCACCACGTAGGAGATGACCTCCTCTATCGGGCTCGTCCTCAGGATGCCCGTCAGCATGGCCCCTATCCCCTGCACGAGGTCCGGCCCCCAGGCCACCACCGTCCCCGCCCCCTCGCAGACGGTTACAGCGCAATCGAGGAGCCCCTTCCTCATGCACGTGCTCATAATCTCCGAGCTCCCGAAGGGGACTATTAGGTCGAAATCGAAGCGCCTGCACGGGCGGCAGAAGCCGAACTTCTCCATCTTCAGCCTCACGATGCGCTCCACGGCCCCCCGGTCTATGCGCCTTATGCCGTAGAAGGCCTCCACGAAGGGGCAATAGCGCACCGCTGGCTCGGTGAGGACCTCTACCTCGCCGCCCTCACGAACCCTCACCCTTGCCCCCCTGCAGAGGAACTCGTGCTCGACCCCCGGGCTCAAGGGCTCTCCCTGGCTCAGAGCTACACGACAAGGCTTAAGCGCCTTGAGAAGGGGATAGCGTGTATGCCCCGTGTGAGGCTCTGCTACTTCGCCCACATCGCCGGGCGCATGGGGGTGAAGGAAGAGGAGCTCCTCGTGGAAGACGGCACTACCTTAGGAGAGCTGCTGTTGGAGCGCATACCGATGGAGCACCCGGGCGTCGCTCAGGAGCTCGTGGGGGCGCTATTCGAGGTGGAAGAGGATGGCGTTAGGTTGGACGAGGAGGGGAACCCCGTCCTCAGCGGGCGCTACCTCGTGCTGGTGAACGGGCGCTCTTGTCCGTCGTTGCCGGAGGGGCTGCGGTACGAGCTCAGGGACGGGGATGCCATATCCATGTTCCCTCCCCTGGGGGGCGGTTGAGCGGTGGGGCGGCCCGTGATAACCCTCCTGACCGATTTCGGCCTGAAGGACCCGTACGTGGCGAGCATGAAGGGCGTCATCCTGACGATATGCCCCGAGGTCGTCGTCATCGACATATCGCACGAGGTCCCGAAGTTCGACGTGAGGGCCGGGGCGCTCGTGATGGCCCAGGCAGCCCCCTGGTTCCCCAAGGGGACGGTCCACGTGGGCGTGGTCGACCCGGGCGTCGGGACGGCCAGGAGGGCGATAGTCGCGGTCTCCGAGCACTACGTCTTCGTCGGGCCAGACAACGGGCTCCTCATGCTCGCCGCAGCGAGGGATGGCCTGAAGGCCGTCTACGCCGTGGAGAAACGGGACCTTATGCTCGAGCGGGTGTCGAGGACGTTCCACGGCCGCGATATCTTCGCCCCGGTGGCCGCAAGAATAGCCTCCGGCCTCGAGCCCTCCGAGGTAGGACCGGAGATATCGGATTACGTGCTCCCCGGCTTTGCGAGGCCCGAGCTCAGGGGGAGGAGGATAACGGGCGAGGTCATGTACATCGACGGCTTCGGGAACATCGTAACCAACGTGCCAGAGGAGCTGTTGGCCGAGGCGGGGGCCTCAGATGGCTCCGAGCTGCTCGTGAAAATCGGGGAGAGGCGCCTGGGGCTCAGGCTGTGCTCCGCCTACGGCGAGGTAGAGCCGGGCTCCATGTTGGCCATAGTGGATAGCTGGGGGATGCTCGAGATAGCCGTCAACCTCGGGAGCGCTGCGAAGGCGCTCGGGGCTCGGCCGGGCGAGCCCGTGGTGGTCGAGTTGGCGGGAGAGGGCGGGACATGATAAAGGGCGTAACGTTCGACCTCGGGGGCACGCTCGTGGACAGGCGGATGGATTGGGGGGCGTACGGCGAGAGGGTGGCGGAGTACCTCTCCGGCCTCGGCTTCAGGGTGAGCGAGAGGGCCTTCTGGAGGGCCGTCGAGGCGGCTCTGGAGAAGCTGAGGGCCCGGCAGGCGAGATATAGGGAGATGAGCTTCGAGGAGTTCTACGGGCTAATCCTCTCCTCCCTCGGGATAAGGCCGTCCGAGGAGCTCATATCGGATATCAAGCGCATCTACAAGAGCTGCCTCAGCCTGACCACGTATCCGGGGACGAGGGAGGTCGTTGAAGAGCTTTCTAAGCGCTACGTCCTCGGCGCTATATCCAACGCCGTTGGCCCCTGGCCGAGGGTCTTCCTCGAGCTCGAGGGCCTTGAGCGCTTCTTCAAGGCCATCATCATCTCGGGCGAGGTGGGCTGGAGGAAACCGCATAAGAGACCGTTCGAGCTCGCCTTAAGACAGATGGGCCTTAGGCCGGAGGAGGCGGTCCACGTGGGGGACTCGCCCACCGAGGACATCGCTGGCGCCAAGTCCGTGGGGATGAAGGCCATTCTCGTCATCAGGCCGGGCCACGAGCCATCGGATTGGGATATCGAGCCAGATGCGATTGCCCGGTCGCTCCACGAGCTCGTAGGGCTTATACGTGCCTTAGACTCGTGAGGAAGCGCCCTTGAGGCCCGGGACCATAAGGCTCCTCGCGTGCCCGGCGTGTTCTGGCGAGCTCGAATTGGAGGTCGAGGAGGAGGCCGAGGGGCACGTGGTAAAGGGCTCCCTGCGATGCACCGGCTGCCTGGCCTCGTACCCCATAACCCAGGGAATCCCCAGCCTCCTCTCCCCGGGCCTCTTCGGAGGGCTATTGGGGGATATCTACGAGAGGACCATGGCCTACTACGACGCCTACGCCCCGACGTACGATAGGGCCTACCATAACCCCCAGGTGGAGTACATGAGGAGGGTGGAGAGCGCCTACATCGAGCTCACGAGGCCGAGGGGCGTGGTCCTCGATGTGGGGTGTGGCCCGGGGAGGCAGGCTCTCCTCCTGGCCCGCCTCGGATGCTCCGTCCTCGCCATAGACATATCCATGGCGATGCTCTTGGAGGCGAGGAAGAGGGCCTCCTCGCTCGGCCTCGACGACAGAATCGAGTTCATCCAGGCATCGGCGGATGCGCTCCCCGTCAGGCCCGGGGCATTTGATAGGGCTTACTCGCTCTTCGGGGCCTACAACCATGCGCCTGCCTACCGGAGGGGCTTCCGCCAGCTCTATGACGCCCTGAAGGATGGAGGGATAGCCCTTATCTCCGTGCTGAACAGGTACCAGCTCACCTGGTGGCTTGAGACGATATGGAGGAGGAACGGGAGGTGGCTAAGGAGAAGGCTGTCCTCGCCCATCGAGTACATAACGCTCAAGAGAAGAGGCCTCGGCAAGAAGAGGCTATGGACAAGGCTTTTCTCAGCGGGAGAGCTCAGGGAAGCCCTCGAGATGGCCGGGTTCGATGAAATCAAAATAGGAGGCCTCCTCATCTTCATGAGGCTGAGGTACAAGTACAGGCCAAGGCTGGAGCTCCGGGGGCCAGAGCGCCTTGCGGCCGCCTTAGAAGAGCGCCTCCGTTGGGCGCCCCCTTTCAACATGCTCGGTGCTTACCTATTGGCCATGGCTAAGAGGTAGGAGGAGGGGGAGCCCGGCCCATTCACTCCGGCAGGTCGAGCTTGAGCTTCTCCCTGAGTTCCTTGTAGCGGTTCCTTATGGTTACCTCCGTTACGCCAGCGGCTCTCGCAATCTCCTTCTGCGTCCTCCTCTCCCCTATCATCACGCACGCTACGTAGATGGCGGCGGCCGCCACGCCGAGCGGGTCCTTCCCGGCGATTATCTTCGCCTCCCTCGCCCTCTTTATCACATCACGGGCTATCTCCTCGACCGCCGGCGGAAGACCAGCTTTCTCCATTATGCCGTGCACGTAGATGGCCGGGTCGGCTATCTTCACGGGCAGGCCTATCTCCTTGAGGATGAGCCTGTAGCACCTGGAGACCTCCTTCTTTGCGTTCTCGAAGGCCTTCGTCTCCCCCCTCTCGTCGTAGGCCACCACGGAGACCTGGGCTATCTGCTTGAGCCTTATCGGGAAGCCGAGCCTGCGGCAGGCGGCGTAGAGGGAGGCGGCTACCATGGACACGATGGAACGGCCCCTGACGAGGCCCTTCTCGAGGGCGCTCTTGTATATCCTTATTGCCTCGTCCCTCACGTAAGTCGGGACGTTCAGCTTCTCACAGAACTTCCTAAGCGTTATCAGGGCCTGCTCGAGGTTCCTCTCCGATGGCTGGGATTTTATGCGCTTGTCCCAGCGCCTCAGCCTACGCAGCTCCCTTATTACCTCCGGGGAGAGGCTCTCCCCGAGGGCGCTCCTCGTCGGCAGGTCCATCTCCGTCGATAGGCCCTTGTCCGGGACGGCTATGGATATCGGGGGCCCCGTCCTAAGCCTCTTCCGCTTTTCCTCGAGCGTGAATACCCTCGTTTCAAGGCCCATGTCGACGGTGTACTCGGAGACGACGTAGCCACAGGCCGTGCACACGACCTCGCCCTGAGCATAATCGTACCTAAGCGTGCCCGTCCTCCCGCAGTTCGGGCACCTGTTCTCCTCCACCGAGTCGTACACGCTCACGGTCAACACTATCACCTCCATCGGGGTCCGGCGAGAGTCCCAGGCGAGACATTCTTCATCCGGGCGTCAGGTCTCAACCACGGCTCATACCCTGCCGGACTCCCGCACAGTCAGTGAGCCACGAATATATAAGCTTTTCCATAAGGCCATCGCCTCCCAGGGCGAAATGCTTAAGCGCCCCCGGGGGGGAGGAGAGCCCGGAATAGCCCGGTGGTGTAGCGGAAGCATAGCGGGCTCTGGCCCCGCTGGCGGGAGTTCGAATCTCCCCCGGGCTACCAACCTCCGGGCCAAAGCGGCGGAGGAGCCCGCAGCATAACTGTGCGTGCTGATGCATGTCCCTACGTCGTGAGGAGGGCAAGACAGGACGAGCTGATTACCGTGAGCGCAAAGGTGCCACGATGGGTGGTTTACCGATTAAGACGGGCCTATCCGAACATTTCAGCACTGATAAGGCGCCCTCTTGAGGAGGAGGTGTGTAAACTGGAGCTATCCGGGGAGGGCTTCGAAATGGCGTTAACGGGGCAGGTGGGTGGTGGACCGGCCGGGATTTGAACCCGGGACCCCCGCCGTGCGAGGGCGGTGATCTACCAGGCTGATCTACCGGCCCCCCGGGGTCTTGCCCGGACGGGTTAATTAGGCTTTTCCCGTCCATCTGGCCGCCCTCCTGCGCTGGGGCAGCCTGGCGGGGAGGCCCCACGACTTCCCGAAATAGTAATAAGCAATAGCCGAAGAGCGGTTCGGCGGTGGTCGAATGAGCAAGAGGACGTCCCGTATCCCGGGCTTCTACAAGCTCGATGTGGAGGAGCGCCTCAGGATAGTCCAGGACTTCGCAGCCCTCACGGACGAGGAGGTGGAGATGCTCCGTAGGCCGGAGCTCGGCCTGGGCATCGACGTGGCGGACCGCATGATAGAGAACGTCATCGGTCGGGTGGCATTCCCATTTGCGGTGGCCACGAACTTCCTCATCAACGGGCGGGAGTACCTCGTCCCCATGGTCATAGAGGAGCCCTCCGTCGTAGCGGCGGCCTCCAACGCCGCCAAGATGTGCCGTTCAAAGGGCGGCATCTTCGCGTCCTGCATGGACTCCATCATGATAGGCCAGGTACAGGTAACGCGGGTCAAGGACCCTCACTACGCCAGGATGGAGGTGCTGGCCCACAAGGAGGAGATAGCCGAGAAGGCGAACGAGAAGGACCCCATCCTCGTTAAGCTCGGGGGAGGCGTGAAGGATGTCGGCGCCAAGGTCATCCACACGCCCCGGGGGCCCATGCTCGTCGTGGAGCTCTACGTGGACTGCAAGGACGCCATGGGCGCCAACGCCGTGAACACCATGGCGGAGGCCGTTGCGCCCCTGATAGAGCGCATAACGGGCGGGCGTGTCCTGCTCCGCATAATCTCCAACCTGGCCGTCAAGCGCCTGGCCCGTGCGTGGGTTACCGTGGCCAAGGAGGCCGTGGGCGGGGAGGAGGTGGTGGACGGCATCGTGGATGCCTGGGCCTTTGCGGCCGCCGACCCCTTCAGGGCCGCCACGCACAACAAGGGCATAATGAACGGCGTCATAGCCGTCGCCCTTGCGACCTGTAATGACCACAGGGCCTTAGAAGCTGGCGCCCATGCCTACGCGGCCCTCGGGGGGCACTACAAGCCCCTCTCGACGTGGGAGAAGAACGAGGATGGCGATTTGGTCGGGACGCTCGAGATGCCCATGGCCGTCGGCGTGGTGGGGGGCGCAACGAGGGCGCACCCCGTCGCCCGTATAGCCCTGAAGATTCTGGGCGTGAAGACGGCCCGTGAGCTTGCGGAGGTCATGGCGGCCGTCGGGCTTGCCCAGAACTTAGCGGCCCTCCGGGCTCTGGCGGCGGAGGGCATACAGAGGGGCCACATGAAGCTCCACGCAAGGAACATAGCCATGAGCGTCGGCGCAAGAGGCGAGCTCGTCGACCTCGTGGCCCAGAGGATGGTGGAGGAAGGCGTGATACGCATGGACAGGGCCAAGGAGATATTGGAGGAGCTCCTGAGGGCCAGGGGGAGCTGAAGGGGCGGGCCGGCCCCGTTCTTCAGGGCCCTATACACGAGCTATCTCTCATATTTCCTCCTCTCGGATTCCTGGGGAGAAGCTATGTGGAAAGTCTTTAATCCGGGCGCCCATAAGGGGCCGTAGGCGTCGGAGATGAAGGTCGTCCCAGGCCCGGCCTCGAGGGAGCTCGGCCTGAGGGTAGCGGAGCTCTTGGGCGTCGATGTGGTGCCCGTGAAGCACAAGCTCTTCCCGGACGGCGAGTCCTACGTGCGTTTCGACGGCTCAGTGGAGGGCGAGACGGTGGCCATAGTGCAATCCACCTACCCTCCCCAGGACAAGCACCTCTTAGAGCTCTGCTTGCTCTCCGACACGGCCAAGGACCTCGGGGCCGAGCGTGTGGTAGCCGTCGTGCCCTACCTCGCCTACGCCCGCCAGGACAAGCGCTTCCTCTCCGGCGAGGCCGTGAGCATAGACACGGTCCTGAAGCTCCTGGGGGCCTCCGGCGTGGACAAGCTCATAACGGTCGATATCCACAACCGGGATGTTCTAAAGCGCTCGCCCGTGGAGGCCGTCGACCTCACGGCCATCCCCCTCCTCGCCCGCTACATGGT